>JAKIUH010000091.1 GCA_021647685.1 Bacteroidales bacterium | reverse complement strand
TTCTAACAGACTAACTCTGCTTTCTTTTATAATTTTTACATACTCCTCTCTATCCGCATCCGTAATACCCGGCTGCGATAATAAATCGGCAAAACCGATAATGGCATTCATGGGCGTACGTATTTCGTGGCTCATATTTGCCAAAAAAGCGGATTTTAAATGGTCGGATTCTTCGGCTTTTACTTTTGCTTGTTTTAATTGTTGTTCATATTTTTTTCGTTCGGTAATATCTTTACAGACTAACAAAATTCGTGATTTACCATCGTCAACTTCCATGAAGCCGTTCATAGAAACATAGGTTTGATTTCCATCAGGACGGTCAAAGATAGCTTCAAAATCAACAATATTTTCTTCTTTTTTACATTTTTCAATTACTTCAATAATATCCATTTTACAAGATTCTGCCGTCCATTCAAGGACGGAGCGCCCTATGATATTATCTAATGATGAAAAGCCAATCATTGCCAAGTAGGATTCGTTTGCTTCTTCAATTCTTCCGCGCTCATCCAAAATAGCTAAACCTGTATAAGTTCGTTCAAGAATATAATTAAGTTTTGACTCAGTTTTTTTTATTTTCTGTTCTGAATAGATTTTTTGTTTTATGTGTTTTAAGGTTTTTTCAAGAATATGTTCCGACATAGTACTCTTTTTCAGATAGTCGCTGGCACCTACACGTAATGCTTCGGCTACTACTGCTTCGCTACCATATCCGGTAAGTAAGATAAATTCTGATTTGCATCCTATATCTTTAAATTTTTTTATTAATTCAATACCGTTTTCATTTCCCAGCAGATAATCCACAAAAATTACATCGAAGTTTGTATTACTACACTGCCTGAATCCTTCTTCGCTGTTATCAACCATAATCAGATGAATATCTAAATCAGGAATTTTATTAAGATAACGGTTTAAAATATTCAAATCTGCAGGATTATCATCTATAATTAATATGTTTAATAAATTAGTGTTTGTCATTCAATCTATTAATTGCCTTGTAATTTTATAAAAATAGAAATTTTAAATTTATTTTTTATGATAAATAAGTAAAAATTTATTCTAGCTTAAAAATTTTTGGGAGGAACTTTGTTTAGTGAAAACCAAAAATCTTCTAATTTCTGCACCACATCCATAAAATCATTAATGCGGACAGGTTTACTAATATAGGCATTTACCCCCAGATTATATGAGTCAGTGATGTCTTTTTCTTGATCGGAGGTAGTGAGCATTATTACCGGAATAATTTTTAAATGATGGTCTGTTTTTATTTCTCTTAAAACCTGTTTCCCATCCATTCGCGGCATGTTAATATCCAGCAGAATTAAATCAGGTAGTGGATAGCTTTTTCTGTCAGCATATTTTCCTTCTCCGGTAAGATATTCCATTGCTTCAACACCATCATTTGCTATCTGTAAGTTAATATTTACGCGTCCTTTTTTAAATGCCCTGATTGTTAATTGTTGATCAGCCGGATTATCTTCAACAAGTAATACTCCCACCAAATTACTATTTTTGTTATCCATTATTATCATATAAGTGTTCTATTTTATTAGTTCATTTTTGTTTAAATCATCATTAAATACAATTGTAAAAGTAGTTCCCTTTCCTTCTTCCGATTCTATGCTAATACTTGCTTTATGTCTATCTATAATTTTTTTACAAATTGCTAATCCGATACCCGTTCCTTCATATTTATTTCTTGAATGTAAGCGTTTAAAAGGTAAAAATATTTGTTCCTGATATTCTTTTTTTATGCCGATGCCATTATCTATAACTTTAATAATAATTTTTTTATCTTTTTTTTCTGCTTCTATTTTAACAATTGGCTTATTATCCGAACGGAATTTTATGGCATTGGTAATTAAATTCTGGAATACGCGCCGTAACTGAACAGCATCACCCTTAATAATAGGTATATTACTCCATATAATTTTTGCATTTGTTTCTTTTATTTTTAGTTCCAAATCGGAAACAATGGTTTGTATTAAAAAGTTTAAATCAACGGGTTCTTTACTATATTCTACTCTTCCTGCGCGTGAAAGCTGTAATAGGTCTTGAATCAAAGTATTCATACGTGTTGCTGCATCGACAATAAAATTAATATCTTCTTGAACATCAGAACTAATATTTTCACCCAAATCTTCACTTAATAAATCGCAGTAGCTGGTTATGGTTCGTAATGGTTCACGCAAATCGTGGCTGGCAACATAATTAAACTCTTCCAATTCTTGATTGTTTTTTTCTAATTGATGAATATAATATTGTACTTTACGTTCTGCTTCTTTACGTTGGGTAACATCAATGCCTATACCTCCAATTAGTGTAGGTTTGTCTTTTCTGTGAATTGGGAATTTCCATATTTCAAACTGCCTTAGTTGATTTTTATTATCGTAACTAATTTGTTCATAATGGATATTTTCTTTTAATGCTTGGGCATCTTTTTCCAGTAAATCTTTTTCATCACTCATATATGAAGCAATAATTTTTTTCCCAATCCATTTATCAGCATCAAAGTTTTCTACGAGAAAGCGATTAACAAAACGAAAAGTTGAGTCGGGGTTTTTAATGTAAGCGGCAGCCGGAAGCAACTCCATAAAAGTACTGAACTGTTCTTGCGATTCGGCTAATGCAGCTTGTGCTCTATGGGTTTCAATATCGCGTTTTACAATTTGTTCAAGCATATTATTAAATCCATCGTATAAAAAGCCAATTTCATCGTTATACCATTTTTGTACTCGAATAGAGAAATCTCCTGTTTCTGAAATTTTTTGTATGGATGTTGCTAATTTTAAAATGGGTAGAGAAATTATTTTTTGAAAAGAGTTTGCCAATAAAACCACAAAAAATGCTACTATAATACCGGTAACAATCAGCAGTAGAATGTATTCTTTAACTTTTTGACGTAAATTTTCGGTGGAAATAACAAATAGTAGGGTACCTAAGAATTCACCTTTACTCATTACCGGTTCGATAATGTATAGTTTATCATTTTCAAAATAATGAGTTGATGTTTTTTGTACAAATTTTTTATTGGTTGCCGGTAAATTATGGTAAGATGCAAAAAAGTTTCCTTTTGCATCATATAATTCCACTTTTTCAACAAATTCAATAACTTCAAGTTTATTAATTTGTTCTACGGCTTCTTCATTTTCATCAAATATTAAGGGAAAAATAATGTACTCGGATAATAAGCGTGCTGTAAGGGCATTTTGTGCAACCAAGTTCTTTTTTAAGTTAGATATACTATTGATTGTTAATATAGAAAAACCGATAATTATGGCTATGATGCTGACAATAGCTATAATTACTGTTATTTTTGAACGAATGGATAAATTTAGTAAAAACTTCATATTATTACCGTATTACTTTTTCAGCACGTCCGAGTAACTGAGTTCCGATATATATACCACTTGCATCGGCTTCTTTTTTATTTATTAAAAAGCGAATATATTCGCCACGCTTAAATAATAAAATCATTACCCCTTTTTCGGCAAAGCCTTTTGTGTCGCCAAAAGTTAAAATAGGTTTTCCGTGCGTATATTGAATAATTTTTGATACATCATATTTTTCGGAAGATGAAATAAAAAGTATATCACTTCCTTCAATTTCTTGAATAGAATGAATGTTTCTGACAATTATTTGCTTATCATTTATTTTTAAACTCTTATTGTGTTCAAGCTCTTTTAATTTACCTTCAAAAGGGTCTTCGCCAATAATAGAAATTACAAAAGGAAGATTTTTATTATGAACTTTTGAATGTGAAGGCCATTTGATAAAATTAAGTGCAATTTTATAAATAAGAGCACGCTTATATACATATTCATCTACATTTTTCTGGGCAATTAAATTTAAGGAATGTAAACAAATAAATAGTATAGCAAAAGTTTTTAGTAATAGGCTATTGGTTAATTTTTTATCTATAATTGTTTTGATCATAGAGGAAAATATTTCCCGATACTGTTTTATCTAACAAAATTAATATTAAAAATGGAACTATCAAGTTTTGGTAAAATGATTGTATAAAAATATTAAAATATTTTTAACTGATAAAAGCCATTAACTATTTAAATTTAAAAGAAAATATTGAATTGTTTGGCTTTACAGTAGAATATAGTTTGTGGATTTAAGGTTTTATATTATTTTGCATCGTAAAATCTGAATTATGTTTATACACGAAACGAAAATAAGAGTTCGCTATGGCGAAACCGATAAAATGGGCTATGCCTATTATGGTATTTATCCACAGTATTATGAGGTTGGCAGAACAGAGTTAATCAGAAACTTTGGAATAAGTTATAAAAGCTTGGAAGATGAAGGAATTATGCTTCCGGTTTTGAATTTGAATATTAAATATTTAAAGCCTGCTTTTTATGATGATTTGCTTACGATAAAAACAAAATTGGTAAAAATGCCTGCGGTACGTATTGAATTTGAATATGAGATTTATAACCAAAACAATGAACTACTTAACATAGGATATACCACACTCGTTTTTATAGATGCTAAAACCCGAAAACCCAGAAAAGCACCACAAGATTTTTTAGAAAAGTTGGAAATTTATTTTAAAAAAACTTAATTCTGGAATTTTATCCGACAATGGGCGGATAAGTTTTGACTTTTCGCTACGAACATCAGAACAACTGACCCATAAATGTTAATCTATTGATTAATAGGTTGTACTAATATTTAACAGGGATTTAAGATTGACCCCATCACAAGAGCTTAGTACACACATTGACAAAATACTTTTTACCTAACTTATATACAAGGCTATATAAGAAGTTGTGTCTTTGATTCCCAGACACCAAACGGTTTTTAATCCAATTTAACGACTTATTTAAAAACACTTATGCTTAATTTTTTAACAGGCTGAAAGCCTTATTTATTCAAGCCCAATGGCAGCGCCTTGGGTAAAAAGTAAGCGATTTGAAATATGTGCGCACTGTAAGTGCAATTTAATTTGCCCTTTCAGGGCAAGGAGCTACTTTAAGATTATTTAACCCAAGGCGTTGCCATTGGGTTAAGTTAACTATGGCTTTCAGCCTAAAAAGCATATAAATATTTTAAGTAACAACTTATCCATCTGCTTTAAAATAATTTATTTTACACACAATTCTTAACGAAACAGCATTACATTGTATGCGTTTGTTTTTGGGAATGTTATAAGAACAGTCTGTTTTTGGGAAATATTTTCATAAAAATTTGGGGGGCATCTTAAATCCTATTGGGTCAGTTGTTCTGAACATAGTTTGCGGATTTAAGGTATCATTAAATTTATGTTTGCAAACCTAAGGGGCGTTTAGACAATTTGTACAAGATGCTATACAAACTGGTAAGTACAAAAGAAAGTTGTATAAAATTCATTATATTTGTAGAAAACATGATGAATAATTAAAAAAGTGTATAACCAACCGGATAGCAAACCATAATTAATTGTGTAAAAATGAAACTGCAAAAAATACCTGAATCGCAAATTATTGAAAAAATCAAATTTGAAAACCACTGGTGGAAAGATCAAAAAATTGACGAACATTATGCAAATATGCCGCGCCGGATATATTTCAGCATTTTTATGCAAATAGTAGATTCTGTGAATGATGAACGAGCGCTTGTCCTGTTAGGGCAGCGTGGTATTGGAAAAACAGCTATGCTCAGTCATACTATCCAAGCACTAATAGATAAAGGTGTTTCTTCAAACAGAATTGTACTAATTTCGTTTGCCATACCGGTATTTAAAGGTTTAAGCTTGAAAGAGCTTGTTGGGCTTTGCTTGAAAGCTATAAAGACTAAATCAGCAAATGAATTGTATTTTATTTTTGAGGAAATTCAATATTTGGATAACTGGGAAGAACAATTGGAGCAAATTGCCAGAGATTACCCCAAATCTTTATTTATAGGCTCTAGTTCGATAGGAATTAAATCGGCAAATAACAGAAAAGCTCAAAGTGAACGTTTTCATTCGTTTTTATTACCGGTACTCTCTTTTTATGAATTTATTGAAATTCGCAATCAACAAGACCCTATAAATTTTGATGATGATTATTCTGCTGAACAAATTGGTATTTTTAACCAATATTTAATGGATTATATAAATTACGGAAATTATTCATCGGTAGTTATCGCTTCAAAAATTAATCACGAACAAGTGCGGCTTGAAGGCAGCCGTTACTTACATCAAATTTTATTAAGAGACTTACCTAACCTGTATGGTATCAATAAGTTATATAAACTTAACTCTTTTACATCATTGCTTGCTTACAACAGCGGAGTTGAAACCAGTGTAGAAGAACTTTCCTACTTGTCAGGATATACAAAACAAACCGTAATTAAGTATTTAAACTATTTGGAACATATTTTTTTAATCAAGCGTATCTATCGATTTACAGACAGGTATAAAGATGAGCGCGATGACCTATATTTTAGAGTGTATATCAGTAACCCCAGTTTACGAACAGCCTTATTTACCCCGCTAAACGCCGAAGATATTCAAACGGAATATATGGTGGAAACTGCCATTTTAGCTCAGTGGCAACATATTGAAAAAGATATGTTTTATTATTGTAAACACGATCATGTTATCTTGGATTTAATAAAAGTGGACAAGCATAAAAACCCGGTTTGGGTAACTGATGTACGTTGGAAACATCCACATGGTTTAGCCCCAAATGAATTAGATATTGTCGGATATTTTTGTGAAAAATACGGATTAATTTCATCAATGATTACTACCAAGCAAACACGGGATATTATTCCTTCATCAAATGTTATTCATTCCTATGAGCCTGCATCATTGTATTGCTATACTATTGGCAAACAAATTGTAGAAGATAAACTTATTGACAATCAGTAAGTTTTTGTTATATTTTAAAAAATGATAAAATTTTGTGTAACTATTTGATATATTGTAGATTAATTCATGATATCTTTTCTGGTTTAAGCTATAAGTTATTAACAATCATAAGTTTTGTAAACATTTTTTTGTATATTTAGCCTGTATATATAGCTTATCAAGTATCAAGAATATTATCAAAAGCAGCTCAATGCTAATGAAAGAAAAAAAATTTGATATAGACGAACATTTTGTTGAAGGCATTGAAATTATTTATGAAAACTTAATATCAAAAGGTATTAGTATCGTTTATATAGGTAAATTTAATCATAGTGTTATTAAGATGTTCAGTTCAATGGCTGAGGACGATATGAGGAAAAGAAAAATTGACTTAACTACGCGCAAAAGAGTTTACCATGCAATTATTGAGATATTACAAAATATGGCTAGACATTCCGATGAAATTACGGAAAAAGGAAAAGTGGGACGTGGCTTATTCATGATCGGAAAGAAAAGAGATAAGTATTTTATTATTACATCCAATAAAATTAAAAACAGCCAAATAGAAAAAGTAGAAGCCTCATTACAAACTATTAATAATGCTACTCTTGATGAACTGAATGAAATGCATCAGCATCAATTAAAATACGGAACGATATCAAAAAAAGGCGGTGCTGGACTGGGCTTGATTGATATTGCCAGAAAAACCAGTAAAAATATCCTCTATAATTTTATTTCTATCAATAAACAGTATTCATATTTTTTAATGAAAGTAGTAATCGATAAACGCAAAATTAATTAGAGTTTGCCTCTAAGTTCCGATTTCTGTATTGTTGCTCAAAATACAAATCCTCGAATACCTTAGTATGCTGCGGTTTGTATTTATCGCACGTCTGGAACTCAAACTTTATAAACCAAGTTCTCTACTTTTTTATGGACAGATACTAATAGACCATTAAGATCAAATATCCTGTCGTACAATTTGAAGTTTATTTATCAATAAATTTAGTAATTTGCTATTTTCTCCATAATTTTTGGTCTCAAATTTGCCTTACTCAAAATAAAAATACATTTTTTTTAAAAAAAATATCATTTTGGCAAGAAAAATGCATTGATGTAAAGTATAAAGTAAAACATGTAAACAAAAGCTAAAAAATATAAAATAACATTTAGCTAAAAGTTAAAAAAATAAAAACAATTATCTATGAACAAACCGGAGTTTTATCCATACGTGTTATTGCCGGAAGAAATTGAGAAAGTTAAAATCGAAGGTATTCCTGTTCCTGAGTTACGTGATTTGCCGGAGTTTCCTGAAAAACCGAAAAAAAGATTTCTGGGAACTATAATCCTTATTGTTTCTATAGGAATAATGATACTTTTAGGCTCAACACATATAATAAAAAGTAGTTTTTATTCAAATACGATAACTTATTTAGCATTTTTTATCAGCTTAGTTTCATTAACGGCTACTGTTTTCGAAATAATGCATAATAGCAAAGCAAAAAAGCAATATCGCATTGCTGTAAAACTTTATAATGAGCTTAAAGCCGAAAGGGAACAAATAAAAGAAGAGCGCAGAAAAGCTATTGAAGATAATAACAATCAAAAAGCCATAGATGCATATCGTCATTCGGCAATAAATACTTATTTTAAATACAGTTATAATAAAATTCAAATTGGACAGCGTGAATATACGCCTGCACAAAAGCGCTTTTTAATTTTTCTGGAAGAATATTTTGAAGGAAAAATTCTTGAAAATGCGCGTATTACTCATGAATTGAAAGAAATTGATTATTCTCCCGATTTTATTCTAAAATTAGATAATCCAAAAGTGAATATTGCCATTGATATAGAAGAACCTTATACTTTTGAAGGAAAAAAAATTGTGGTTAAAAAAAATCATTCGGACCAAGCCTATAAACTTAGATATAAAGTTACCAATGAGTTGCGTTGGGTATGCATTGTTTTTAACGAAGAACAGGTAGTTACCCAACCTACCGAATCATGCAAATTGATAGCTCATGCCATTGATGAAATTTTGCTTAAAGAAAAATACTCTAAACAGTTTAAAGCCGTAAATAAAATTAAAAGGGCTGAAATTCCAGGTCAGAGAGAGTTAAGTGCTTTTATCAGGAATAAATACCGTGAAAACTATTTGCTTGCAGCAGGTTTAATTGATGAGGCAGATATTAGTTCACTTGAGGTAGAAATACGAAAAAATGGAAGTGATGAAACAGAGAAAATTATTAAAACGAGTCCGGAACAACAAAGCAAAAAAACAGAGGATAAAAAAATTAATGATTTGAAAGATAAAAAATCAATTATAGATACCAAGGGTAAATCAAAAAGCATTATTATTGAAAAGAAAGAAGAAGAGAACGGTGATATAGAACAACTGGAAATTGCCAAAAAAGCAGCGGAAAAATTTAAAGTAGAGAAAAAAGAGGTAGAGAATGAAAATAGCAGGGAAAAAGAAACCCTAAAAGTAAACAAAAGAGAATCTACACAGAAAGAAAAGTCCGAAGCAACTGATATAGATAAGAAAAAGCAAAATGTAAAAAAAGAATTGCTAAAATCAATAGAGGCAAAACTCGAGGAAGAAAAAAGATCGAAAACTACCAAAAGAATCAGTTTAAAGAAAGAAGCTGAGAAATTGAATATACTTTACTCAAAAACAAAAGAAAACAAAGATGTTAATTTAAGGCAAAAAGAAAAAGAACGTATTGCAGATGAAAAAGCCGAAAAAGAGCGTTTGGAAAAAGAACGAATTGAAAAAGTAAGATTGGAAAAAGAGCGTTTGCTTCAAAAGAAAGAGAAAGAAGAGGCCAATCAGAAATTATCATTAGCAGAAAAAGCCAAATTAAAACGAGACGAGCATGTAAAAGAACGTGTTGCTGAGGAAAAAGCTGAAAAAGAGCGCTTAGATAGAGAGCTTCAAGAAAAGTTAAATGCTGAAAAAGAAAGTATTGCGAAAGAAAAAGCCGAAAAAGAAAAATTAGAGCAAGAACGAATAGCCAAAGAGAATGCTCAAAAAGAAAAATTAGAAAAAGAACGCCTGATAAAAGAAAAAGCCAAAAAAGAACAGTATGAAAAAGACCGTATAGCCAAAGAAAAAGCGAAAAAAGGACGATTAGAGCAGGAACGTTTATTAAAAGAGAAAGCGGAAAATGAACGTTTGGAGCAAGAACGTTTGGCAAAGGAAAAAGCCGAGCAAGAGCGCATTGAAAAAATGCAAAAAGACTTGGAAGAAAAACAAAAAATTGAAGCCAGAAACCGTTTGATGGAAAAATATAAAAAACAAATTGAAGTACTGGTAGCTAACAAACAGTGGGATATGCTTTTCGATGCTTGTAATGAGGCAATTAAAGAATTTCCCTATTGGGAATGGCCTTATTATCGTCGTAGTACTATGCATGGAAACAAAGGACAATTTGTTGATGCCATCGAAGACTGCAACCGTGCACTTTCAATTAATCCTAAACTTACCGATGCGGTTTATAATCGTGCTACGGCAAAATTTTATCTTCAAAAATATGAAGAAGCATTAGAAGATTATCAAAAATGTATTGATTTGAATTATAAAAACAGTGCCGAAGCATATTTTAACCGGGGCTTGTGTTTTCAGAACTTGAATCAGCCTAAAAAAGCTTTTCGTGAATTTGTAAAAGCCAAAAATTTAGGAAATATTAAAGCTATTGATATATTAAATTCTCAATATTCGTAGTTCAGTACTTAGTGTTTTACAGTTAAAATGAATATTTTTTCTAATTTTGCGCTTCAATTTAATATAGTTTGGATGGAGCACAAGATTAAAAATATTAAAATCAGTAATTACAGCTATGACTTGCCCGATTCGCGCATTGCCAAATATCCGTTAAGCAATCGTGATGAATCAAAACTTTTATACATTGAAAATCAGGAAATAAAGCACACGCGTTTTAAACATTTAGCAGATTTGCTACAAAAAGATGATTTACTGGTTTTTAATAATGCCAAAGTAATCCAAGCCCGTTTAAATTTCAGAAAAGAAACCGGTGCTAAAATAGAAATATTTTGTTTAGAACCTTATGAACCTGCCGATTATAATTTAGCTTTTCAAGCAAAAGAAAAGTGCCAATGGAAATGCATGGTTGGTAATCTTAAAAAGTGGAAAAGTGGAAATTTAAATAAAGATATTAAGATTGATAATATAAACTACATACTTTCAGCAAGAAAAACCGGTGAACTTGATGGTTCTGTAATTATTGAGTTTAGTTGGAATGCAGAAAATTCAATATCGAAAAAAATCAGCTTTGGTGATATATTGGATTCTGCAGGAAAAACTCCTTTACCGCCCTATTTGAATAGAGCTGCCGAAGCTGTGGATAAAACTACTTATCAAACTGTTTATGCTAAACAAGAAGGTTCGGTTGCTGCTCCTACTGCCGGATTACATTTTACCGACAAAGTATTTTCAGAATTAAATAATAAAGGCATTGCCTGCTACGAATTAACATTGCATGTGGGTGCCGGAACATTTCGTCCGGTAAAAAGCGATACTATTGGAGCACATTCCATGCACGAAGAACATTTTCGTGTGGAAAAATCTTTTTTAGAAAATATCATAAGGCATAAAGGCAGACGAATTGCTGTGGGTACAACATCTGTAAGGACTTTAGAGAGTTTGTACTATTTGGGAGTTAAAATACATCAAGGTTTTGATTTTAGTAAAGAGAAATTCGAGATTCCTGCAATGGAATTCATAGAACTTTATCATGAAGGCTTGAAAACCACAAATCTCCATAAGTATGTTGTTGATGTATTAAAATATTTCGATTCAATGGGCCTTGAACAATATATTCTTTCGGCCATGGAGCATAACAGCTTGCTTAAGTCCTTAAGCGACAATAATATAAAAGATTATTTTATTGATGTTAATGGAATCGATAATCATTTTGCCCATTCCAAGCTTGAAATCGGTAAATCCATGTTGAAAAACATTTCTCATAAAAATGAGGACCTATTATTAATAGGGGACACCCTGCATGATAAAGATGTGGCCGATGGTTTGGGAATACAGCATTTGTTAATTGCAAACGGGCATCAATCCAAAAAACGACTTTTGGATGAAACTGAATATGTTGTTGATTCTATTTCTGAAGTTTTGAATCTATTCAGGGATTATACTAATTTTAACACTAAATTGCCAACATAAATTCTTTC
>JAKIUH010000499.1 GCA_021647685.1 Bacteroidales bacterium | reverse complement strand
GGAGGTATAATAGCGGTATTTGCAATTTTAGTACGTAAAGAGTTACTAATCCCGTTACTATGCGCAATTTTTTTGGTCGAAAATCTATCAGTAATTATTCAAGTGAGCTGGTTTAAATACACAAAACGTAAATATGGGGAAGGACGAAGAGTATTTAAAATGTCGCCTTTGCATCATCATTATCAAAAATCAGGTTATCCTGAACCCAAAATTGTAACACGCTTTTGGATTATTGGGATTATATTGGCAGTTTTAACGGTAATAACATTAAAAATCAGATAAGAATATTATAATAACTAATAGAAATTAAATGAAGCAAAAAATAGTCATACTCGGAGCAGGCGAAAGCGGAACAGGTGCGGCAGTACTTGCTCAAAAAATGGCTTATGAGGTTTTTGTTTCAGATATATCAGCAATAAAACAAAAGTATAAAGCAATTCTTAACAAATACAATATTGAATGGGAAGAAAAAAATCACAACGTTCAGAAAATATTATCAGCAGATGAAATTATTAAAAGTCCGGGGATTCCAGACAAAGTTCAAATTATTCAAAAAATAAAAGAGAAAGGAATTAAAATAATATCGGAGATTGAATTTGCCGGAAGACATACGAAGGCAAAAAAAATATGCATTACAGGAAGTAACGGCAAGACCACAACCACAATGTTGATTTATCATATTTTACAAAAAGCAGGTTTGAATGTAGGATTAGCCGGAAATGTTGGACAAAGCTTTGCAATGCAAGTAGCTTTAAACAATTTCGATTACTACGTAATCGAACTAAGCAGTTTTCAACTGGATAATATGTTTGATTTTAAAGCAGACATTGCGGTATTGCTTAATATAACACCCGATCATTTGGATTGGTACGATTATAATTTTTTAAACTATGTAGATTCAAAATTCAGAATCACACAAAACATGGATAAAAGTTGTTGCTTTATATATAATATTGATGATGAAGCAATTATAAACAAATTAAAAACATTGAATTTAAGTTCTGAAAAAATTGCCTTTTCCATTCAAAATAATATTGAAAAAGGAGGATGCATTGAAGATGAACAATTAAAAGTGAAAACCGATAAAAATAGTTTTAAAATGAGTATATACGATTTGGCATTACAAGGAAAACACAACATGTATAATTCGCTGGCAGCAAGCATATCAGCAAAAGTTATGCAAATAAAAAATTCGGTAATACGCGAAAGTTTAAGCGATTTTACCGGAGTGGAACACCGGCTTGAAAAATACATTAAAGTTCATGGGATCCAATTCATTAATGACTCAAAAGCAACCAATGTAAATTCAACATGGTATGCACTGGAAAGTATGGATAAAAATACGGTTTGGATAGCCGGAGGGGTGGACAAAGGCAATGATTATTCAATGCTAACTGAACTGGTTAAAGAAAAAGTAAAAGCAATTGTGGCGCTTGGTATCGACAATAGAAAAATTCACGAAGCTTTTGCCAAACATGTTCCTGTATATGATGCTCAGTCAATGAATGATGCAGTAAAAGCAGCTTACTATTTGGCTACCGATGGTGAAACAGTTCTACTGTCGCCGGCTTGTGCCAGTTTTGACCTGTTTGATAATTACGAAGACAGAGGCAGAAAATTTAAAGAAGCAGTGCGTAAATTATAATAATTATGAACAAATTTTTATCAAAACATATACTTGGCGATAAAGTAATTTGGGGAGTAGTGGTTTTTCTATCCATTATCTCGGTGCTTGCAGTTTATAGTTCCATAGGCGATTTAGCTTTTCGTTATGCCGATGGAAACACCACAATATATCTTAAAAGGCATATTACCTTTATAGTGATTGGGTTTTTATTGATGTATGGTATTCATAGAGTACCTTATAGTATTTTTTTTTCTTTATCTCAAATAATTATCGGAATAGCTGTTTTATTATTAATTTTTACAATATTACTGTGCGTAAGCCGAAACGATGCCACTCGCTGGTTGGTTATTCCCGGTTTGGATTTTTCGTTTCAAACATCGGATATTGCCAAGTTTGGATTGATTGTGTACATAGCACGAATTTTATCTTTAAATCAAAACGATCAGGAAAAATTAGATACCTCATTTAAACAAATTATGATAGCAACGGGTATTGTTTGTGCTTTAATTTTTCCTTCAAATTTTTCAACAGCATTTTTATTAAAACCAAGCATTATCAATGCCGAAGCAGCTTCTTCTTTCTTGCTTCCTGTTTCAGAAAATCCGGGTATTGAACTGTCTAATTCTTTACCAATTTTATCTTTTAAATCAATAATTACCCTTTGAGCAGTTTTTAAGCCAATGCCTTTAACACTTTTTAAAATGTTTA
>JAKIUH010000090.1 GCA_021647685.1 Bacteroidales bacterium | reverse complement strand
TTTTTTAAGTAATAGTTTTAATGCAAAAAGTACATCTACATTATCATCAACCACCAAGATTTTACCGTTCTTTTTTCCCATTTTTTAAATTATACATTATTTAAGCTACTACCCTTATTAGAAAAATCATGCCAAAGAAAGACAACTTCACAACACGCTAATAAACAGTGCTTTAAAAAGGCAAGAAAAAACAAAACTGTCCGATTTCGTACAGTAAAATACATAATCGGACAGTTTTGTATGTTTATTTATCAACCAATTAATTTAAAACGGGATCTTCGGGAATGTTTAACCAAACTTCATATTTTCTGCCTAAACGTTTCAAAGTAGTTTTCCAGTAATTTTTATCTATAGGCATAATACTCTGCGTATCGGGATGAGTAACTAACCAAAAGTCATTTTCAATTTCTTTATCAAGCTGCCCTTTACTCCAACCTGAATAACCGATAAAAAACCGGATTTGCTCTTCGGAAATTGATTTGCTACGCAACATTTTCAAAACAGTATTAAAATCGCCACCCCAATAAATATTATCAATTACATGACGGCTGTTCGGGATAAGTTCACCTAGGGTGTGCAAAAAATCAATTCTATCAATGGAAACCGGACCTCCAATAGACACTTTACCCTTAAAATCAAAATCTTCCTCAAACAAATCAGATAAAGAAATATCAACTTGCTTATTAAGAATAAAGCCTACGGAACCTTCATCATCATTTAAAGTTAAAAGCACAACCGATCTTTTAAAATAAGCATCATTAGAAAAAGGCTCAGAAATAAGCAAGATTCCTTTTTCCGGCATCAGATTTTCATGTTCTATTTTAAAAAAGTCAGGTTCAGTTTTCACGAATCGATTATTTTAATTTGCAAGTGTAAAATACTAAAAAAAAAATCGTGAACAAACATTTTTTTAAAAAATTTGATGAATTTTCACTATTTTCGGGTATAATTAACTGTTTTTATCAAATTTCCTGAAATTATACTATTTTTGTTTCAATAATCTTTAAATATCGTTTATTTTAATTTTTGAGATAATACATATATTTAGCTAATAAATTTTTTTTGATGAAAAATATTTTGCTTTTACTACTGACCGTTCTTTTATTGCCTTCTTGTATATCAAAAAGCATTAAATATATTCAAGATAAAAATGAGGTATTTGAACAAATTTATGAATATGAAAATATCCCAACTGACTACAAAATACAAAAACAAGATATTTTGTATGTTAAAATCACTTCTACAAATAAAGAGATTAATGAATATTTTAATATTGGAAGAACGAGTACGGGAACCGGCAATATACAAAATTCAAATTTTTATTTAGATGGTTTTACTGTTAGCGACTCGGGCTATATTCAGGTACCTGTATTAGGAGACTTAAAAGTAGAAGGACTTACCGTTAAAGATGCAAACAAACTTTTACAAGAAAAAACCGACCAACATTTAAACAATGCGATAGCAAACTTAAAACTGGTAAGTTTTTACTTGGATTTTTTAGGTGAAGTAAATAAACAAGGGCGGATAACGGTAATGCAGGACAACATTAACATACTGGATGCCATAGCATTGGCAGGAGGAATTAATGACTATGGAGATAAAAGAAATGTATTAATTGTGCGTAAAACAGAAAACGGCACAAAAACTTTCAGAGTTGATTTAACAAAAAGAAAACTGTTAAACTCTGATAAGTTTTATTTATTGCCTTATGATATGGTTATTGTTGAGCCTGTTCCAAACAAAACATTCCGTTTAAATATCAGTGATTATACCTTAATTCTATCAACATTAACCTCAACCATTACTATGGTATTGTTAATTTTAAATCTTAAATAATTTATGGAACAAGAGCCTTTATCAATTAAGCAAGATAATTCAAACTTTGATATTAAAAAATACTTACTCAAAGCCATTGCTTATTGGTATCTTTTTGTTTTATCATTTATTATAGTTTTTGGCTATAAATAC
Organism: Bacteroidales bacterium; assembly: GCA_021647685.1. Lineage (GTDB taxonomy): Bacteria > Bacteroidota > Bacteroidia > Bacteroidales > NBLH01 > NBLH01. The sequence continues at coordinate 10,081 of JAKIUH010000090.1, read as the reverse complement.
ATTTCAGGAAGATATAAAGTAAATACCTATTCTACACATGCAACAATAATGCTAAAAGATGAACTTCAAAGTACCCAACGTGTTGTTGGCGGCTTACAGCTTTTTGATAATCGAAAAAATATTGAAAACGAAATTGGTGTACTCAAATCATACACATTAAGTGAGCAGGCTTTGAAAGAACTTGATTTTGAGATTTCCTATTTTAAATATGAAAAATTTAGAAGCGATGTTGATTTATATCAAAACACACCTTTTATTGTTGTACCGGATTCAGGGAAAACATTTACACCTTGGATAAAATGCTTTATAACATTTATTGATAGCAATAAGTTTAAAATTGATATTGAGCAACTTGGAATAAGTAAAGAGTTGCGTTTTGGAGCACATTTTACATCCGATTTATTAAATTTCAGAATTGTAAAAAACAAGAATAAAAACATTGATTATAAATCACTTATCGGACAGAAATATTATTTTTATAAAAATAACTTTCATTCTTTGGTAAATTCTTTTTCAAACCGCTTAAATGTTGATGTACGTAGTCAAAACAGTTCAATTTTATGGCTTTGGATAGATGGTACCGTACCACGAAGAATTAATAACTACCTGAATAAAATAGTAGAAATCTATTTACGTAATCGTTTGGATGAAAAAAATCGTATTGTAATCAACACAATTAAATTTATCGATACGCAATTGTCAAGTGTTGTTGATTCAATTGCCGTCACAGAAGATAGTTTGCAGGTGTTTAAACAAAGCCATCAAGTTTTGGATATAAATAAAGAAGGTGAAATGCTTTTTGATGATTTGGCACAACTTCAGGAAGAGTTAAAAGTGCTAATACTAAAAAAGAATTTTTATGAATATCTTGAAAAGAATATGAGTGAAAGTTCAGAAATGCCCGAAGTAATTTCGCCGATGTTGCTTAATATAGATGATCCTATTCTCACATCTCAAATTGCGGAATATCAGAAACTTAAATCACAGTCAGAAATTTTAAAATACGATGTTAAATCAGATATTCCAAGTTTTGACATTCTTAATCTTCAAATTAAGAAAATAAAAGAAGATATTGCGAAACATATTGTAACAAGCATTCGCGCAACCGACTATAGTATTGATGAAATTAATCAAAAAATTAGGACTATTAATGCTAAATTACGCAAAATACCTTCGGTAGAAAGGCAAATAAAAAATATTCAAAGGCGATACCAGCTTCATGACAATATTTATTCATTTTTATTGGAAAGACGTACAGAAGCCGGAATTACTATGGCATCAAATAGCCCCGGGGCAAAAATACTGGATATTGCCCGTGATGAAAATGTTGTTAAATCAGCACAATCAAAACAGTCGGGAGCCAAATTTATTTTGATTGCTCTACTTATTCCTATACTGATAATTGTAGGAATTGATTTTTTTAATAATAAAATAATTGATAAAAGCGAAATTGAAAAAGCCACACAAATCCCATTGGTTGGAGCCATAAGCCAAAATATAATGGGTAATAAAGTACCTGTTGAGCGCTATACCAAATCACCAATTGCCGAATCGTTTAGAGCACTTAAAATACAATTAAACTTTTTAGTAAAAAATAAAGAGCATGCGATAATTTTAATTAGCTCAACACTAAGCGGCGAAGGAAAATCGTTTATATCGGTAAATTTAGCAACTTTATTAGCAAAAGGAAATAAAAAAACATTGATTATCGGTTTGGATTTACGCAAACCTACAGTACATCAGTCATTAGGCATAGATCATCATGTAGGTCTAAGTTCTTATTTAACAAACTATAACAGTCTTGAAGAAATTATTTTTAAAACACGTATTAATAATTTATTTATTATTCCTTCGGGAGAAGTACCCCCGAATCCGGCTGAATTAATTGAACAGCCCAAAATGGATGAACTAATAAAAAACTTAAAAAGCCGATTTGATTATATTGTCATTGATACTCCCCCTGTTGCTTACGTTGCAGATACCTTTTTGCTTGCAAAATATGCCGATGTAAACCTATTTGTACTTAGACAAAATTATTCACCGAAAAATGTACTTAATGTACTGAATGAAATATATACATCAGGTAGAGTTCATAATATGGGAATTGTTTTTAATGATGTTAACCAGTCGGCTATTTACGGATTAAAAAAAGGTTATGGCTTTAATTATGGTTACAGTCATGGATATGGCTACGGCGATGGACAAGGATATTTTGACGAGCATAAAAAGAAAAAATTCTTTGAACAAATTCGAATTAAATTTTACTCAGGTTTAAAAAAACTTTTCAGTTAATAAACATTTTAATGTTTTCAACAAAAATATCCGAATCAAAATCCGGATTGTATTCGGGGTTGGGTACAATTTCGCCGGTTTTATAATTGCAGTAACCTTTAATAAACTTATTGCTTAAAATATAAACTAATTCATCGTCTTCATTTTTAAGGATGGGCTTTTCGCATAGTATTTCTTCAACTCTTAAAACATTAGAATTCAACTCATTAATCATATCAATATACTTATCGTATATTTTTTTTGAAAAACCAATAACTACAATATAATCTCCAAATTGCTTACGTACATAATGAATATAATTCAAATCAACACTATTATTTTTTATTGGAGTAGCTGTTTTGTCAAAAGCATAGGTATATAATAAACCATTTTTCAATATTTTATCAGCAGTTTCTTTTTGAGGCGTATAATGTAAAAAAAATCGAGTATGCTTCTCTCCTTCAAAAAGGAAATCTTTAATTTCTTTGCTTAAAAAATAATCTTCTTTATAAGTAATTTTGTCTTTATGTTTGTTTTCTCCTATTAGTTCCCTGAATTTTCCTATCAAAAAATCAAGTTTTGTAAAATCACCTTCGGCAATAAAAACCTTATTTTTAATTTTTAAACTGTACCAATTAAACTCCGACTTTGCAAAATACAGACTTTTAAAACTTAATTTACGAGCATCCGTATATTTTAAATCAATTTGTACTTTCCATGCCGATTTTTTCTCAGAAGTAATATTTACCTTAATGGTTTTACCGATACCATTGCTCACTTGATTGGAATACCATCTTGAAAACCACAGTAAATTATTCATTATCAACAATTTAGTTTTTCACAACAAGTTCATGTTGTACTATATTTTTATCATATACAATTTCCAGAATATAAGCACCGTTTTCTATAAATTCTAAAGGTATTTCAATAATTGCAGCAGTACTTTTAAGATTAATCACTTTTTTTCCGTTTATATTGTATAAATTTACAATAATTTCCTTACCGGTATATTGATTATCTATTTCAATTTTAATAAAACTCTTAAAAGGATTAGGATACACTGATGTTTTTAATCGGCTGCTAATTTTTTGATTAGCCACAAGGTTTCCCCAAATTTTATCTACAAATTCAGGATGATCAATGTAAGGGTTACGGTTTCCTTGAAAATCATAGTAGATAATATCGTTTCGTCTTCGTTCCCAATCGCTGACGGTATCTTGCAAATGCCATTTATATAAATCGGAAAGTTTGCCGTGCAAAGGCTGATAATTAGGCGAGGAATTTACATAATCCACAATTTCAAGATCAGGCTCTCCATTTTCACCTTCATAACGTGTTGCCATATAAAATATCATTCGTGCTACATCACCTTTTACCTCATCACGAGGTTCCCATGAATTTGATGTTCTTCGACATTCGGTTGTACCATCCGGATCAACATAAATTTCACCACCTTCGGCAAAATCATAATTCCAACGTGCCGTATTTACAGAAACATCGCAAGGACGCAATGCATGAACATCGGTACCGGGACCTTCAAAAGTTCCAAAATCACCATGCGATTTTGCCCAAACATGCTCTCTGTTCCAGCCGGCTTCATTATCGTATTCTTTAGCAGCATCTCTTGTCCAGCCGGTATATAATAAAATTACTTTAGTAGTATCTACTGTATCCCTGTCTGTTTTTTTTAAAATATCCCAAACATCGGTAGTAGAAGCAGTATATGGGAAAGTAGTGTGTCCTTTAATAATGTTATAAAGTGCAGTTTTAAGTTCATCACCTGTCAAATTCTCAGTTCCGTTATAATAACCACTTGGTACTTGTGCCGAAATGTTTAGTTTGAATATAAACAGCGAAGTTGTTACAAATACAAATAATAAATTCTTCATTGTCAAAAATTAATTCAGTTTTGAAAAGCACTAAATTAAAACATTTTCACTAGATTAAATATTATTTCTATTAAAATTTACGATAGGGTATTTTACATTTAAACTATCTTAGATACAAAGCACTTAAAATATTTTTTAATTTAAAAACAAATAGATATGAAAAGTTCAGTTGTTAAAATGAGTAAATTTTTGTTGCTCATCATGATTACATTAATACTTATTCCTGCCTACATACAGGCACAGCAAGTAAATTACCGGACAATAAAAGGTAAAATCAAAGATAAAGAAAGCAAAGACAATATAATTTTTGCTACTGTTTCGGTAATGAACAGTAATGTAGGAATTGTAAGTAATACAGAAGGTGAATTTATTATAAAAATAAAAGATTCATTAAATGCTAAAAATTTGGAGTTCGCTCATATCGGATACAAAAGTAAAATTGTTCCGATAAATAGTTTAAAAGAAAAAGGAAATACAATTTATTTAGATCCTGTAAGCGTTTCTTTAGACGAAATTACAGTTCGACCACTAAGTGCAGAAGAAATTATACGTGCAGCCCTACAGTTAAAGGAAAAAAATTACAGTACGGTGCCTTTAAATTTCACTGCATTTTATCGAGAAACCGTTCAAAAACGTAAAGATTATATTTCGATTTCGGAAGCAGTAGTTGATATTTATAAAGCACCATACAACAAACCATTTGAAAAAGATTTGGTAAAAATATATAAAGGACGTAAAGGCAGTAATGTTAAAAGAGCCGATACGGTAATGGTAAAACTAATTGGTGGTCCATATATTCCTTTATTACTTGATGTAGTAAAAAATCCTTATACTTTAATTGATTTAGCTTATATAAATGATTATAAGTTTAAAATGGAAAATGTGATGTCAATATCCAACCGTTTAAACTATGTAATCTCGTTTGAACCACGTATTGAAAATGATGAAGTTCCGATTTTTAGCGGGAAATATTACATTGATGTAAAATCTCTGGCGATAACAACAGTTGAGTTTAGTTTAGAAAATAAAAACAGAGAAAAAGCCAGTGAGTTTTTTGTAAAAAAGAAACCAGCAGGCATGAAACTTATCCCTGTAAACGCAAAATATATAGCAAAATACAAAAAAACCGGCGGAAAATTCTTCTTTAATTATGCACGCGGCGAAATTGAATTCAAATGTAAATGGCCTAAAAAATTATTTAATACCTATTATACAATTACATCAGAAATGGCAACAACAGACCGGACAGCAATTAATGTAACAAAGTTTAACCGTAAAGAAGTTCTGAAAAAGAATACGGTATTTGCAGAAGAATTAGCAGCTTTTAACGATGATGATTTCTGGGGAGAATTTAACTTTATCGAGCCTGGTGTTTCATTAGAAAATGCAATGAAAAAATATAAAAGAAAATATAAACGACAAAATAAATAGCTACATACGCTAAATACGCAAGTATTGAACAAACAAATTGAAAGTCATCTGATGAATACATAAATTAAAGTGAAACATAGCACACATAAACACAGCTTAGTCAAACAATTCATCTGATGACTTTCAAATATACAGCACATAATATAACAAAGCTTGCCATAGTGGTAATTTTGATTTAACTTTGTTCATAAGCACTTAAACTAATTTAAATCAATTAAAACCTTCCTGGAAACTCAAAAAGGTATCGGTATATTTATGAGTTTTCGGAAAGCTTTTATAAAAACAGGAATGAACTTTATAAAGAAAAGCATAGCAGATAAGATTAAACAAGGGAATATTAAAGCTTTTGAACAGCTTTTCCGCGATTTGTATGCACCCCTTTGTGCTTATGCCAATAAATATGTTGATGATAAAGACAAATCCGAAGAATTGGTTCAAAATACTTTTTATAATCTATGGAAAAACAGAAAAAGTTTAAATATCAAAAGCTCATTAAAATCATATTTGTACAAATCGGTACAAAATGCTTGCTTATTGCAAATACAACACGAAAAAGTTAAAGAAAAATATCGAACACATATATTAAATACAGAAAAAACAGGCGAAGAAAGAGCACCGGATAAACTACTGGAAATAAAGGAATTAAATAAAAACATTCAAGAAACGATGGAAAAACTACCGGAACGTTGTCGCGAAATATTTTATTTAAACAGATACGAAGGTTTAAAATATCGCGAAATAGCCGAAAAACTTTCTATTTCGCAAAAAACTGTTGAAGCAAATATAAGCAAAGCCTTAAAACTTTTAAGGAAAAATTTAAGTAATAATTACCGGATTTTGAATTAAGGATTTTGAAAAATGGATACAAAAAATAAAAATACATACAATATTGATGCTGCCTGGACAAATCTATATAATAGATTAGAAAATAACGGCTTACTGCACGAACAGAAAAAAAGCATATCAGTGTATAAGCTAGGTAAAATTGCAGCATTATTTATCATAAGCTTTGCAATGGCATATTGGGCATTTTATTCATACACAGAAAAAAATATAAAAATGCAAATTGCCGATACAAGACAAAGTAACAATATTAAAACAGTGCTACTTCCTGACGGTAGTATTGTTGATTTAAACCTCAATTCACAATTGACTTACCCTGAAAATTTTACGAATACGGAAAGAACAGTAGAACTAAAAGGCGAGGCATTTTTTACGATTGCTAAAAATCCCAATAAGCCGTTTATTATAGAAACATTAGGAAAGGAAATAAAAGTTTTGGTTACCTCCTTTAACATAAAAACAGATGTAAAAACGAAACAAGTAAAAGTATTTGTAAAAACGGGTAAAGTAAGATTTTACGAAGTAAACAATTCAAAAAAACAACTTACTCTTGAAGCAGGATTTGTGGGTATCATTGACAAAAATACGGCAAAAAAGCAAAAAATTAATGACCCCAATTATTTAGCTTGGAAAACAAAGTATTTTGATTTCAGCTATGGCGAACGCATGGATGTTATAATCAAAAAACTAAATGCTGCATATCATGTTAATATAGTTCTTGAAAATAAGGATTTAAACAATAAAATAGTATATACTACTTATAATAATCATTCTTTGGATACTGTGTTGCAATTAATTGCTATTGTTAACAATCTGAAAATTGAGAAAAAAGAAAATAAAATTGTGCTAAAATAAACCCAAAAACATGTATATTCGTTTTACAATAACAATGAATTTTGGACAAAAAATTAAAATACTATTTATTTGGATTACTGATTATTTTGGGCATTACAAACACATATGCCCAAGATTTTCCCGAAAAAAAAATTACACTTAATTTAAAAAATGTTCCTGTTCATCAGGCACTTCGTGAAATTACCAAACAAAGCGGGTATTATTTTACCTACGAAGGTGATGTTATAGATGCGAATAAAATTATCAATAAAGATTTTAAAAAAACACCTTTAAAAAAATGTTTGGACGATATCCTAAATGACAGCACGCTAACATATCAAGTATATGATAATCATATAATTATAAAGAATAAACATTTAATATACGTAGATAGTTTATTAAATAATCCTGATATAAAAATTATCCAATTGCAGGCAAGAATAATTGATGCTGTTAGCGGTGAGGCACTTTCCTATGCATCAATAAGTATCCAAAACTCAAATATTGGAACTGTAAGTAACAACAACGGAATTTTTCTGCTTAAAATACCCAAAGAATACATAAACCGGAACTTATGTATTTCTTACATAGGTTATAATAACGATTGTTTTCCGGCAATTACTTTATATCATAATCCACAGGTAATAAAACTCTCACGCAACTATATTTCTTTGCAAGAAGTACTTATAAGAAATCGTAACCCCAAAAGTATTATTCGGCGAACTATAAAAAAAATACCCGAAAATTACCCCGAAAAACCAAGCTATTTATTAACTTTCTATCGCGAAAAGGTAAAACAAAAAAATAAATACATGTTTTTGTCCGAAGCGGTATTAAAAATTTATAAAACAGACTATTCAAGTCCTCAAAACGACCTGTTGCAAGTTCTTAAATCAAGAACTTTTCATAATGTAAAACAGCAAGACAGCGTGCAGATGAAATTAAAATCAGGCTTAAAAACCGCACTGGTTTTAGATATTGTAAAAAATATACCTGATTTTCTCAATGAAGAATATTTTCCGCAATACAAATATTACATCAATGATATTGAAAGTTACGATAACAAAACAAGTTTTGTCATTGCTTTTGAGCCCCGGAAATACGAAAAAGATGCCATTTATCGCGGATTAATCTATATTGATGCAGAAAGTTTAGCAATCATTGGCGCTGATTATGAAATTAGCCCCGACAGAATTTATAATATGAACAACCGCTTTGTAATTAAAAAAGAAAAAGGCATAAAGGTACGCTTAAAAAAAGCAAATTATCAGGTAAATTATCAAAACAGAGGCAAAAAATATTATTTAAAATATGTAAAAGCCGAATTAAATTTTAAAGTAAAGATGAAAAAAAAATGGTTTTCCACTAATTTTACAACATCTCTGGAAATGGCTGTTAGTAACATAGATACAATGAATGTGCAAAAATTTAAACGGAAAGAAACCAACAAAACCAACACTGTTTTTGTTGATGAAGCCCACGAGTATGATGAAAAATTTTGGGAAGACTATAATTTTATTAAACCCGAAGACGATTGGCAACAAGCCATAAAAAAACTTCAATTAAAATTAGCAAATTCAAATCAATTATAAATTAGCAAAAAACATTATGGTTTGTATATAATAAATGCAGCTTTTTCGGACATTGTATTTGAAAACCTTGCATTTTGACTTAATAAAACACACATAAAATGTTGATTAATAATATACTTAGCGTTTTTCAGCAAGCTCTATTTAGCGTTTTTCAGCAAGTCCTAATTTATTTTATATGCCGCCACTCGATTATCAAAAAAAGTAGGTATCAGCAACATTTTTTTTGATTGAATATATTCAATATCAGCCGCATTAATATTTTTATCTCCGGTACTAAAAATTTTAACTCGTTCCTTACCGGCAGCTACTTTATAAACATTGCCTACCCAATCTGAAATTAAATAAGTATCATCACCCATAGTTACTAAACCATCAATAGAACCGGTATTTTCAATATATCGAATCGCCTGCTTTGATTTATAATGAACTTTTAAAATATAATTCTTATTACCAATTAATAGGTAATTTGGTTCACAGAACAATCCATTTGGCTTTTGTAAAACATCACTTGCAAGCCAAATTTCAAATTTATTGCCGTTTAAATACCAAATTGTATTTTTTCCCATATCACTTACAAATACAGTCCCGTAACGATTAATTGCAACATCGTTTAAAAATGTAGCACCGGGCGCTTTATATCGTTTTGTGATTTTTGCCTTTGCGATATCAATCTCTACCAATTCATCAATATTTGAAACATAAAGTTTTCCGTTATTTATAGCCATTCCCTTAGGCGCACTAATAGCTTTAACCCATTTCAAATCAATAATTTTTCCGTTTAAATCCACTTTGGATATAAAACCTGTATCGTCTTTATCTGTGGGTTTCCCGGCAATATTGCTTACAAACAAGATATTATCCTTTGGATAATATAAAACCGACTCGGGAGTTTGCAATTTTTGCTCGGTCTTCCATATTTTTTGTGTATTAGCTTGGTTCTGAGCAAATAAACTACCAACAAATAAAAATGTAACAATAATTATACTAATTTTTTTCATCATTCTGTGCTTTAAAATCATATAATAAATATACAAAACAAAAAACTAAATTCAAAATACTATTTTAAGCAGAAAATCATATTTCTCTGATAGACACTACAATACAAAAAAATAAATCTATATACAGCAAAAAATTTCAAAAAAAACTTCTAAAAATACTATGTTTGCATAATATTTTTTATTATGTTTAATAAACATTATACTTGTTAAACATAATTATATG
>JAKIUH010000089.1 GCA_021647685.1 Bacteroidales bacterium | reverse complement strand
ACACTCCTCGAAAATTTGTTCACTCCAAGGAAAATTATAATTTTTGGCTTCTATTTGCAAAACTGTAGGCAAATCTTCAAATCTCATTCTACGCAGACGCATTAAATCTTTTCTAGATACCGAACCAGGAAAAACTTTCGCATAAAATTGTTTATCTGCATCATCCATATATGCTTTTATTTGTTCAGGAATTTTTAGTCCTAAAATTCGCATAAATTTATTTACGGCAGAGGTCATTCCTTGTCCTAAGGTGAGTAAAACATCATCTTCTCCGGCATTTACATGCTTTTTAATAATTTGTTGTGCTTTGTGGTAAGCATGAGTCATTGCAACGCCGGTTTCGCTGGCTTCGGAGTGTGTATTTCCAACCAAAGGTCCAAAAGTATTTTTTATTTTGTCCTCAATTGGTGCATACAACCTGCCACTTGCTATCCAATCTGCATAAATTATTTTTTGTATGCCATAAGGCGATTCAAATGTCGCATCGTTTCCTACTACATTATTTCTGAATTTTTCAAAATATTGTTCCGTACTATTCATGAAAGTTTGATATAAAGGTTTGATAATAAAAAAGGTGGCAGATATAATCCATATCGCCACCTTTATAATTACTTAATGTATTGATGAATACTTACAACAATAATTATTTATGTTAAAACAATAATGTTTCATAAGTTTTTTTTAATCTCTATTACCTGCAAATAAAGCCAAAAGTTTTAAAATCTCCAAATATAGCCATACTAAAGTAACTGTAAGGCTAAAAGCTCCAAACCATTCCATAACTTTGGGTGCTCCTTGGGTTGCCAATCGTTCAATCATATCAAAATCAAGAATAAGGTTTAATGCAGCAATAACTACAATAAACAATTGAATGCCAATTCCTAAGATACCCATATTTGCTAAACTAATTCCTCCGCCAAAAAATCCGAAAACTATATTAATTAAGTAAAAAATAGCTATTCCGCCTGTTGCTGCTATTATTCCTTTAGTAAATTTAGGGGTCGCTTTTATCATTCCAGAGCGATAGGCAAAAAGCATGGCAAATGCTACTCCAAAAGTTAATACAACTGCTTGAAATGCTATTCCGGGGAACATTCCTTCAAAATAAACTGATATTCCACCAAGAAATAAGCCTTCAAGAATTGCATAAATAGGAGTCGTAATGTGTGCCCATTTCGGTTTAAATATAGTAACCATGGCAACAATAAATCCACCTATTGCACCCAGCATAGTCCATGCAGAATATCCTGAATTCCATGTAAAATATGATGTAAGCATCACCAACAGTAGCGATAATATTGTTTTATTTACCGTTCCGTTAATGCTCATCAGTCCTTCGCCTGCTGCCTCCTCATAAACTCTGCTTAAAGTATTTTTACTCAATGCCGGGTTTGATGATTGTTCAATTCTCATATTCTTCTTTTTTTAGGGTTTTTTATAATTAGTTTTCTAAAAAATAAACAACTTCTTCTTTTAACCAAGCTGCTGTTTCTTCATTGATTTTAATAACTTCGTTTACAAAATTAATTACTTTTTCTTTTAAATTTTCATGTCTTCCTATTTGTAGCAAAGCTCTACCTAATGCTTTTTTTACGTGCAAATTTTCATCCTTTGCTATTTCATAAAAGAGTTCAAAAAAAGGTTCAAAACTTTGCGCCTGTATTGATTTATCGGTTAAAGCAATTCTGGATAAAACCAAAAGTGCCGTTACTCGTACATATTCATCTTGTTTTTTGCTCCATTTGTACGCATAATCCAAACTATTTGGCAGTTTGCTAAGCAAGTTCATTGCTGCCTGTTCTGCCAATTCAATATTATTAATGCCTGAAATATAATCATTTATTTGTTGTTCGTCCAATTGTTGGGCATTGGCAATCATCAGTGAAAGTATTTTGGTTTCTCTGAATTCTTTTTGCCAAAGATACAATGCTAAATTTTGTTCGCCGGCATATTCTTTTGCAATGGCTTTTAAATCAATTAGCGAAACACCAAAACTGCGCTTATAATTTAGTCCTAAGCGTTTCATACTGTCAACCACAGGACCGTTTTCTCGAGTTCTAAGGTGTTTTAGTAATAATTTATATTTATCTGCAACTTTTTCCACTAATTTTTCGTCTTATTTTTACAAAAGTATATTATTTTTAATATATTAAAAATAATTAAACCTTTTTAACACTATACCCTAAAAACATTCAACTATGAAAAACTCCAAAATTATTATTATTTTATTTATCACAACACTTTTTTTTGCTTGTGATAAGAAAGACGAAAAAGAATCTGCCAAAATTATTGACCACAATGCCGCTGTTTTGTCTAAAATTCCTACAGAGTGGATTAACACAGCCAAAGAGAAATTGCATATTGCTTATGGACATACTTCGCATGGGTCGCAACTCATTACCGGCATGACCGGACTAATGGAGTGGAAAGGAGATTTATACAAATGGAATAATGGAACACTCACCGGTGCTTTGGATATTCGCGACCAAATAATGAGTGGTGATTTAGGACACAATGGTGACCTTGCATGGGAGAGTGCTACTCGCTCCCTTCTTGATGACCCTCGAAATGATGATATTAATGTAGTAATATGGTCGTGGTGTGGGGGTGTTTCTGATAATACTGAGGGTGGTATCAATATCTATTTGGATGCAATGAACCAGTTGGAAATAGATTACCCTGATGTGCAATTTGTGTATATGACAGGACATTTAGACGGTACCGGTGAAGAAGGTAATTTGCATATTCGTAATGAGCAAATTCGCAAATATTGTAGAGACAACAATAAAATATTGTACGATTTTGCCGATATTGAATCGTACGACCCTGACGGCAATTACTATTTGGATAAATATGCCAACGATAATTGCGATTATGACTCGAATGGCGATGGAGTGCGTGATAAAAACTGGGCTATTGATTGGCAAAATGCGCATGAAGAAGGAGTTGATTGGTTTCAAGTTTCGGCAGCTCACAGTCAGCCGCTGAATGGTAATTTAAAAGCCTATGCGGCTTGGTATCTGTGGGCACGCCTTGCCGGCTGGGATGGAAATTAAAAAAGATTTATCCCTGAAAGAGTTTTTTCGTTCTTTCAGGGGTAAAATTTAACAGTTGTGATAGTACTAATATTCAATTACATTTTCATCTAATTTAGGCAGTTTTTTCTTTTCTTGATAGGAAAGAGGTACAGATTCTATGTTAAGATATTCTAAATTAACGAGTTTTTTAAAACTTTCGGGCAAAGTTTTCAACTCTGTATTTTTGCCTAAATCCAACTCTATAAGTTGTTGCAATTTACCAAAATTTTCAGGAAGTTTTTTTAGAGGGTTAAAATTCAGGTTCAGATACAACAAACTGTCCATATCACAAATTGCGGAGTCTAAAATCTCAATTTGATTACGCATGAGGTTTAAATCTTCTAAATGCTTTAATTTAAAAACAGCTTTTATCGAATCATCTTTCAATCCATTCCATGAAAGATTAAGTATTTTTAACTTTTTTAATTTTGAAAAACTTTCAGGAACTGCAGGGATTTTTGTACGTGTAAGGTTTAAACTGTAAAGATTTTGAAGTTGTGCTATTTCTTTAGGTAATTTTTTTAAGCGATTTTCTTCAAGGTTTAAAATTTGTAAATTTTTAAGTTTAAAAAGCCCATCAGGTAATTCACTGATTGAATTATTGGCCAAATTTAATACTTGTAGGTTTTTAAATTGTGTAATTTCAGCAGGAATTTGGCTTAAATTATTAGCACTTAAATCCAATACCACAACTTTTTCTGGGCTTTTAAGCGCTTCTTCCATCGAAGAAAATATTGTACAAGTATCTATATCTTTGATGTTTAATAAATTTTGTGCATTTGACGAGATTTCAAATGTCAGTATTATTAATAGTGCATAAAGTTTATTCATTTTTTTATTTATTAACCGTTTGTTATATAGCAGATAGAGCCTAAACGTTATTTTCTTTTTTTTGATATATTTTATAGAATTAAATTATCAAAATTTAAACCAATTCTGAAAAAATTTATTATTCCACGATAATTTTATTCTTTTGCACAATATTAGCTATGGCAATTATGGATGAAAAAAATAGGAAAAAAGGTTTTATTCTCGCATTTGTTGCTACACTGGCATTAGCAAGTGTGTATATTTTCAGTAAATCAGCTTTAAATAGGGTACATTTATTTCAGTTTGGATTTTATTGGTTTTTAGTTGCTTTAATTTTAAACTTTATTTTTGTTAAAATAGCAGGTAAGCGAATTGCCTATAAAAAATATTCAAAAAAAGAACGTTTTGCAATTTTTGCGAATGCTGTTTTTGAAACAGCCGGTACCATTTTATTTTTTTCGGCAATTAATTTTTCGGAAAATCCGGCAGTTATCTCCTTTTTGGTAAATCTTGGTCCTGTTTTCACGCTTATATTAGCCTACTTCTTTCTTAAAGAGCGGTTTCGATTAGCTGAATATATTGGAATTACCATTACCTTACTTGGGGTTTTAATTATTAATTATAGTCCTGAAACTTCTTTTGATGCCCTTTTTTCAAAAGCTACTGCTTATATTGTTTTTGCATCTTTATTTTATGCCATTGCTGTTATTATTGCAAAAAGTAATATTCAGCGTATTGAACCTATAGTTTTAAGTATTTCACGTACAATAATGTTAATGTTGGTTTCTTTTTCTTTTATGTTGTACGAAGGTTTGACTTTTAAAATAGGTTTTGATGCATTTTTATTTATTGCCGGAGGTGCTTTTATGGGACCTTTTTTGGCAATTTTAACTTCGTATTATTCTTTTAAGTATATCGAAGTTTCGCTAACCAATATTATTATGAGTACAAAGAGTGTATTGGTTGTGATTAGCTCTTATCTTTTTTTGCACACGGTGATGCATGGAAACCAGTTGATTGGAGGAGCTTTTACCATTGCAGGCATCATTGCCATTTCGGTGGTTAAACGTAAAAAATAATTAAATGACAAAAAAAGAAATTACCGGATATATTTATGCCGGTATCGCATCGCTTGCTTTAGCAAATTCGTTTATTTTCAGTAAGCTCTCATTTGAGTATGTAAATTTTTATCAGTTTGGATTTTTTTGGTTTTTAACCGGAACACTTTGGAATTTCATTTATTTATTTGTAATTCGTAGCCGTGGTAAATTTAGTTTTCGCCAATCGGCAAAAGGGATTACAAAAAATTTAATGCTTGTTGCAGTTTTAGAGGCAGTGGCAACCGGTTTGTTCTATTATGCCATTTTAATTATGGAGAATCCGGGAGTGGTTTCTTTTATAGGGAATATCGGACCGGTGCTTGTTGTAATCTTTGGGGTAATTTTTTTAAAAGAATCTTTTAACGGAATACAATTTATAGGTATTGTTTTAGCATTGGGTGGTGTTTCTGCTTTAAGCATAAACGGTTTTAATACTGTTGATGATTTGTTTAAGCCCGGTACTCAATATGTTTTTTTGGCAGCATTTTTATTTTCAATTGCTACCATTGTTGCCCGCAAGAAGCGTAAAACAATTGATGCCGGAGTATTATCGGCAGTTCGGGCAATAATCTTACTTTTGGCTTTTGTACTATTGGTAATAGTAAAAAATATTTCTTTGGATATCTCAGTAAAAGCATGGATACTGCTTTCTTTGGGAGCTTTTCTTGAAGTTTTTATTACTATTGTTTTTGCTTATAAATCACTGCAATATATTGAGGCGTTTAAAACTTCAATTATAATAAGTACAAAAGGTATTTTTGCTTTAATAAGTGCTTGGATATTTTTGCATTTGACTCCTTTGCATTTAGAAATTATAGGCGGGATTATTAGTATTCTGGGAGTTGTGCTGGTATCAATCCAAAAAAAGAAATAAAGGGCTTATTTATCTTCTTCTGTAACAATTACAAAAATATCTTCATTATCTTTTTTCATCAGATATTTTTCTCGAGCAAATTTTTCCAAATTGCTTTTGTTTGTTTTTAAGTCATGCAGATTTACAGAATCCTGTTTAATTTTTTTTTCGAGAAAAGATTTCTCTGCTTTAAGATTATTAAGGTTTTTTTCCAATCGTATTCGATCATACCAACTATATGAGTCTAAAACAGCAATCCATATAAAAAAAACTACTGCAGTTATCAGATATTTATTTTTGATGAAGCTTTGAAAAACTTTATGTAAGGGAATTTCCATTGACTAATAATTTTTACAAAAATAATACTATTCTTATATTTTTGCAATAGATTCTTTCTTAAAAACTGCTTGTAGGTTGAAAAATTCTGAAAAATAATATTTAATTAACCACCACTTATCAAATGTAAAACCAGCACATTATCCCCATCTCTAATAATGGTTTTATCACGTTCTTCTTTTCTGATAAGTTGGTCGTTAACTTTTGTAACCAACATATGGAATGAATAATTTTTATATAAAATTAACTCTTGAAGTGTCATTTCTTCTTTATCAGAAATTATTTCCGGACGATTATTTAGACTTATTTTCATTTTAGTTTAATTTATTTATTTTTACAATTTAGACTGAATCTAAATAACAGGAGCACTATTAATCTTTCTTTTCTTATTTTTGTATCATTAAAATATTCTTTTTTATACAATGTTGTAAAACATAAATACTATGCATGTATAATATTTTTTTATAAATAAAAATTTTTATGACTTTGCAAAGTTAGTAAAAATAAGCTATAAGCGCCTATTTATACTGAGTCTAAATAGAATTTTCTTTGCAAACGATTGAAATCAGCTAAAAACAAGGAGTAAATTTATATCGATATATTCACATAATTAAAATAAGAATAATAACTTTGCATTGGAAAAATAATATAAAAACTACATATATTAATCATGAGCGAAAAAATTGTTAAAGAACTGGATAGAGTAGTCATTAAATTTTCCGGCGATTCTGGTGACGGAATGCAACTTACCGGAATGCAATTTTCTGACACCTCAGCTCTTATTGGTAATGACATTGCCACATTTCCGGATTATCCGGCAGAGATTAGAGCCCCGCAGGGTACTGTTGGGGGCGTTTCAGGTTTTCAACTGCATTTTGGGCATATGGAGGTTTATACTCCGGGCGATTATGCCGATGTATTAGTTGCAATGAACCCGGCTGCTTTAAAAGCAAATATGAAATGGGTGAAAAGCGGAGGTACCATTATTGTGGATATCGATACTTTTACGCCCAAAAATTTGAAAAAAGCAGGTTGTATGGATGATCCTTTAAAGGATAAAAAATTTGGTGATTTTCATATTATTGAAGCACCAATTTCATCTTTAACATTAGAAACCTTGAAAGATTCAGGTTTGGATAAAAAGAGTATCCTTCGAAGCAAAAATATGTTTGCCTTAGGTATTGTATATTATTTGTTTCACAGACCTTTGGATTATACCGAGAAATTTTTCGAGAAAAAATTTGCAAAAGTTCCGGAAATTGTTGAAGCAAATAAAAAGGTTTTACGGGCAGGATATAATTTTGCCGATACTATTGAAGCACTTCCTTCATATAGAGTAGAGCCTGCCAAAATTGAAAAAGGTACTTACCGGAATATCAGTGGAAATATTGCTACGGCATGGGGTTTATTAGCGGCTGCTGAAAAAGCAAATTTACAACTCTTTATCGGTTCTTATCCGATTACTCCTGCAACAGATATATTACAAGAATTAGCTGCAAGAAAAGACCTTGGAGTTAAGTCATTTCAAGCTGAAGATGAAATTGCCGGTATCTGTACTGCAATTGGTGCCAGTTTCTCCGGCTCAATGGCGGTAACTACTACATCAGGACCCGGTTTGGCACTTAAAAGTGAAGCAATCGGTTTAGCGGTAATTACTGAGTTACCTTTGGTAATTGTTGATGTTCAACGAGGTGGACCCTCAACAGGATTACCTACTAAAACAGAACAATCGGACTTACTTCAAGCATTATACGGAAGAAATGGTGAAAGCCCATTGCCTGTAATAGCTGCAAGTTCTCCATCGGATTGTTTTAATTATGCTTTTGAAGCATCTAGAATTGCTTTGGAGCATATGACTCCTGTTATTTTATTAACGGATGGTTATATTGCCAATGGTTCTGAACCTTGGAGAATTCCTTCCATGAAAGATATGCCGGAAATTCATCCTCCAATAGCAAAACCTAACGATGAAAATTATCAACCATATAAGCGTGATGCAGAAAATCTTGTGCGCCAATGGGCAATAGCCGGAACCGAAGGTTTAGAGCACACAATTGGTGGTCTTGAAAAAATGGATGTTACAGGTACGGTTTCTTATGTTCCTGAGAATCATGAAATCATGACAAACTTACGCGAAGGAAAGGTTGAAAAAATTGCCAATGATATTCCTGATTTACAAATAATTGGTGATGAGGATGCAGATGTTTGTATGATTGGTTGGGGAGGAACCTACGGACATTTGGTTTCTACAATGAAAAGTCTTCAAGAAGAAGGTAAAAAAGTAGCATTGGTTCATTTTAACTATATTCGCCCTTTACCTAAAAATACCGAAGAAGTATTGGCTAAATTTAAAAAACGTATTGTTTGTGAACTTAATTTAGGGCAGTTTGTAAAGTATTTACGAATGAGTTTACCACAGTTTGAATACGAGCAATACAATAAAGTTCAGGGATTACCATTTACAGTTTCGGAATTAAAAGAAGCTGTACTAAAAGTTATGGAGGAAAAATAATCATGATTGAAACAAAACCATTATATAAACCGCAGGATTTCAAAAGCGATCAGGAAATCCGCTGGTGTGCAGGTTGTGGCGATATAGCCATTATTAATGCCGTTCAGAAAGCAATGGCTGAAATGGATATAAAAAAGGAAAACTATGCCGTTATTTCTGGTATCGGTTGTTCATCACGTTTTCCGTATTATATGAGTACATACGGATTTCACTCAATTCATGGTAGAGCCGGTGCTATTGCATCCGGTGCAAAAACTGCCAACCGTAAACTAAGTGTTTGGCAAATTACCGGTGATGGCGATGCGTTAGCGATTGGTGGTAATCATTTTATACACGAAGTTCGTCGAAATGTTGATTTAAATGTTATTTTGTTTAATAATCAAATTTACGGATTAACAAAAGGACAATATTCGCCTACTTCTAAATTTGGTCAGGTTACCAAAACTTCTCCATACGGAACGGTTGAACAACCTTTTCACCCGGGAGAGTTGGTTATTGGTGCACAAGGCAAATTTTTTGCACGCGGAGTGGATGCCAATGTTAAATTAAATATAGAAATATTTAAAGAGGCTGAAAATCATAGAGGCACATCGGTGGTTGAAGTATTGCAAAACTGCGTGATTTTTAATCATGGAGCTTATGCTTATTTAACCGATAGAGAACATAAAGAAGATCGCCAAATCATTTTACGTCATGGCGAAAAAATGATTTTCGGTAAAGAAAAAAATAAAGGACTGGTTTTAGACGGATTTAAACTAAAAGTGGTTACTATTGGTCAAGACGGTTATACCGAAGACGATATTTTGGTACACGATGCTCACGAAAAAGATCCAAGCCTGCATCTCGCACTGATTAATATGCGTTATCCCGATTTTCCGGTAGCACTTGGCGTTATTCGTGCTGTATCAGAACATACTTACGATGAGCGTGTTGAAGCACAAATCGAGGAAGTGAAAGCAAATGCAAAAATTAAATCGGTTGACGAACTATTGCATAGCGGAAACACTTGGGAAGTAAAATAAACCGTATTTTATCATATTAAAATTTAAGGACACTTTTACGGGTGTCCTTAAATTTTTGCATATATTTTGCCCGGCAAACTTTTGATTAATCCTGAAAATTCGAGATTTAGCAGCAATGCAGAAACCTTGCTCATGGGCATATCCGCTTTAAGCGAAATAATATCAATAGCTAATTCTTCCACATCTCCAAATACCGATAATAGTTTTTTTTCATCATCCGTAAGTTCAACAAATAATTGTTTTTGAACCGCCTGTTTATTTTCTGTTTGCTGCCAGCCCAAAATATATTCAATATCTTTTACACTTTCAATCAGTGCTGCACGGTTTGTTTTAATTAACCAATTGCAACCGGTAGAATACTTATCATTTAGCCTTCCCGGAAATGCAAATACATCGCGATTATATGAATTAGCCAGATCTGCAGTTATTAATGAGCCGCCTTTTTTTGCCGATTCAATAACTATCGTAGCATCTGCAATTCCTGCGATTATACGGTTGCGCCTTACAAAATTTGAAGGGTCTAATTTGGAATTGCTTGGAAACTCGGTTAATAAGCCGCCTCCTTGGGCAATTAGTTCCTTAGCTGTTTTTTTATGTGCTGCCGGATATATCGTATGTAAACCATGACCCAGTACGGCAAGCGTAGGCAAATCATTTTTTAAAGCAGCCTGATGTGCACAAATATCTATCCCATAAGCCAACCCGCTTACAATTAACGGGCTGTGTCCATTTGCTTTCAAGTCTTTAATGAGTTCGTTGCAATTGTCTTTACCGTAGCGTGTTGCATTTCGGGTGCCTACAATACTGATTATTTTTTGTTGATTAAGTATCGCCTTATTTCCTTTGTAATAGAGAATAATAGGAGCGTCTTCGCAATGTTTTAATTTTTCGGGATATTCCTTATCTAAAAAAAAGAGAACATCAATTTTATGTTTTTCGGTAAATTCAATCTCTTTTTCTGCTCTAAATAATGCATCTGTATTTAATATTTCTTTTGCTAAAAAACTACCGATGCCGGGTACTTTTAACAAGTCTTTTTGTTTTGCTTTAAAAACAGATGCTACAGTTCCAAAATGTGCAATCAATTTTTTGGCATTAATACTGCCAATTCCCGAAATCATGCTTAAAGCAAGTTTATATTTCAAGTCATTATACATTTAGTAATCTTTAAATCGAATATATTGGTCTTTAATATTTTTCAACTCATCAATTAAAACATTTATATTTTACTATTCTACTACGAATATAGTCTGAAATTTGTAAATTTGTTTCAATTGAACACAATTTTTGTTTACTAAATACAAATTTTATTATGAAAAAACTATTTTTAACAAGTCTTTTAATCATTACTGCATTGTTTACAAAAGCACTTGCTCAAGATTGCAGTTTTTATTTTCCTACTAAAGTAGGAACTATTGTTACCACAACGTATTACGATAAAAAAGGAAAAGAAACTTCAAAACTTTATCAAAAGGTACTGGACTATAAAGAAGGAGCTGGTTTTCAGGAAGTAAAAGTTCAAAACCGCACAGAAAGCAAGGATTCTAAAGATGTTCCCGATTCTTTATTGATTCATGAATTTAGCATACGTTGCGAAAACGGTGATTTTCAGATTAATTGGGATGCATACATGGGTAATACACTCGATAAGTATCAAGGGATGGACTTAGAAGTAAATTCGGAAAATTTGAGTATTCCTTCAAAACTTACTGTCGGTCAAACTTTTCCCGATGCAAAAATTGACATCAGTGTTACCAATCAAGGAGTGAAACTCATGACTATCCACACAGTTATTAAAAACCGTAAAGTAGAAGCATTTGAAAAACTTACTACCCCGGCAGGAACTTTCGATTGTGTAAAATTAACCAGCACCACCGAAACAAAAATGGCTTTTATTAAAGTATCCGCCTCCACGGCACAATGGATGGCAGAGGGAGTAGGAGTTGTCCGAACCGAAAATTATGATAAAAAAGGCAAATTAGTATCATATTCCGAGATTACCGAAATAAAAGAATAGATTTTTTATTAGGGCGGCTACGGGCTTTTCGCTCATAGTCCTCAAATCAAAACCGGCAAAACATTGCCCCAAAAGTAGCTCTGTTCCGCCGCTCTTTTGGGGCGTGTTTTGCATCCGGTTTTGATTTTGCGGGCTATCCGCTTCAATCCCTGCCGCATATCCGTACCACAGCTCTCCAGAGCTGTGAAATTTTCACACAGTAAAAATAAAATCTGCGTAAATCCGTGTAATCTGCGGATATATTTTATTACGCATGTTGTTTTCACAATTCAGGAGAACAGTGCTACTATTTTCACATAGTAAAAATAAAATCTGCGTAAATCCG
>JAKIUH010000498.1 GCA_021647685.1 Bacteroidales bacterium | reverse complement strand
AAATGAACAAAATACAAAAGAGGTGTGCAGCTGAGCAGCAAAAAAGATTATGATTTATATATATTTGTATACAATAAATGCATGCTTTTTCGGACATTGTATTTGAAAACCTTGCATTTCGACTCAATAAAACAAACATAAAATATTGATTAATAACATATTTAGCGTTTTTCAGCAAGCCCTACATAAAGATATTGTACCTTTGCAAGATAATAAGATTTTCGATAATATAAATCTAATTTAAATATTTTTATTTATACTAATCATATCCTGATAAGCCTAAATCATGAAACTATATAAATAGACTTATGCAATTAAACCGGTATAAAAATCATTCAAATAAATATATAAATTATTTCTGCACTGAAGTTCCATTTTTATAATATGATTATGAAAATGCTTGTTCATTACTTTTGTAAAATCAGGTATTTCATCTTCTTCGTAATAACAAGTAAATAAGCTATCGGTTGCAATTTCTTTTTCTTCATAGTCATGCTTAGCAAAAATATTTTTCTGTTCAAAATCAATATAAAAATGTAAATAAAAATAATCGGTATCCTCTACTCCCTGAGCAGAATCAATCTCTACATAATAAGTCAAAAAAACCGGACCCAACTTAATTGTTTTTTGCTGTATCATTGAAGGGAAATGAGTAGAATATTTCAATGAAACAAAATTCTTTGTTGCGTAAACAATCACTTTTTCCAAATTCCAATTATTTTTTTCAAATAATTGGAAATGGCTTTTCATCCATTCTTTCCTATTCGTTTTATATTTATCCATTATTTTCTATGTAAATGACTTAACTTAATATCAATTTAACTATTTTAGTAAAAAGTTTTAAACCTGAAAGGAACTTAATTTGATCATAATCTTTGTTACTAAATATTATTTTAGGAGCTAAAAATTCTGCAACAACATCAGCATCTTCTGCCAATATACGAAATACTTTTTCATACCTTGCTTGCTCATCTTTTATTGCATGGTTTTTGGCAACGTTTAAAAAATCGGTACGAACCATACCCGGATTAATTGTACCCATTTGTATATTAATGTTTTTTAATTCTTTACTTACAGATTTTGTAAAATAGTGAACCGCACGTTTACTTGTTCCGTATACAGTAAGCTTATTCATGGTTTTTCCGTTGCTCCCAAAACCCTGCATATTAAATACTTTTCCAAAACCCTGTTTCTTGAAAAAGTTAATTGCATACTTTGTTCCTAAAAGTAAGCCATAAATATTAGTATCAAGTACTTCTTTAATGCCTGTGTCGGTAATTTCCCAAAACAATTTATGTTCCTGAGGAATACCGGCATTATTTATCCATATATCAATTCTTCCAAAGCGGCTTACACCTTTTTCTATTAGCCGGTCAAAAGTTTCCGGCTCAGAAATACTTCCCGATACTCCAACAATATTATCAGAAATCCCTTTTAAGTTACCAATGGCTTTATTAACGGAGTTTTCAGAACGTCCGTTTATTATGATTTTGTGTCCTGATTTTAAAAACTCAGTAGTTAAAGCAAAGCCAATCCCACGAGTACTTCCTGTGATTAAAATTATTTTTTTATTCATTTTGTTTAAATAATGATGCTTACTCCAAAGTTATCGTTTTTACCTTAAAAGTAAAGATTTTTTCAATTCAATTATACTAATTCTAAATAAGATAAAAATAAAAATACAACAAAACAGCATATAAAGTTCTGTAAATAAATAAAAAACAAATTAAATAGGAAAATAAATTATATTTAAGCATTTGCTTAAATAATGAAATGCTTATACTTTTGAAAGAAAAATATTATGAACGAAAACATGTTTTCCTGCGTAAGAACAAAAATTAATCAAGACAAAATTGAAAATTATCATCGGATTGTAAACGAAAACAAAACCGGCTTTAAAGAGATTGCTAAGCAAATTCATCTTGCAGGCAATGAAGTGCGATTAAAAATATTATGGTTACTCCGGCAAGATGAATTCTGCGTATGCGATTTAAGCGATATTCTGCAAATGAGTATTCCGGCGATTTCACAACATCTACGTAAATTAAAAGACAATAATATGGTTGATTTTCGTAGAGAAGGGCAGACATTATACTATTTTATTCATCCAAATCTTTCAAGTTACGTAAAGTTAATTATTAAAGAGTTAAGTTTTGAATATCATAAAGAAATCATCTAAAAACGGTAAAATGGAAACAGAAAAAACATCAAAAAGGCTTCTTGGGGCAGGTATTATCTCTGCTGTTGCAGCATCTTTGTGCTGTATTACTCCCGTACTGGCAATTATAGCAGGTAGTAGCGGAATTGCCGCGTCTTTCTCATGGTTAGAACCACTGCG
>JAKIUH010000088.1 GCA_021647685.1 Bacteroidales bacterium | reverse complement strand
AAATACAGTTTTTTAGCCATGTTATTCATTTGGTATCAAAAGTCAGCGGAAAAATTAACGATACAAGCAGTTCTTTAAAAATATATGCCGACACATTTCCTGCCGGAACACTATCAGGAGCACCCAAATACAGAGCAATGCAATTGATTGATGAAATAGAAGGACAAAGTCGTGGCTTTTACGGAGGAAGTATTGGTTTTATTGGTTTGGAAGGAGATATGAACAAAGCCATTTTAATCCGTTCGTTTTTAAGTAAACAAAACACGCTGCATTATCAAGCCGGTGCCGGTGTAGTTGATAAATCGGTTCCCGAAAGTGAACTGAAAGAAGTAGATAACAAAATTGGAGCATTACGTGCTGCTATAAAACTGGCTGAAGAAATATAAAGAGAAGTTGAATAGTGTTAAACTTTTGAACGTCTGATAAGACTTCAAAATGTTTAATGCTTAGACAGCATGAGTAGTTTAGTAATTTATAAATAAACAACGCAGCACAAAATCAGTAATCAGTAACAAATTAACAATATAAAAAATGAATATATTAGTTTTTGATAATTACGATTCTTTTACCTATAATTTGGTGCATTACATTGAAAAAATCACCAATAAAAAAATAGATGTTTACAGAAATGATGAAATTACTTTGGAAGAAATTAAGCGATACGATAAAATTGTGCTTTCACCGGGTCCGGGTATCCCCGATGAAGCCGGTTTATTAAAACCTTTGATTAAAGAATATGCGCCCCAAAAAAGTATTTTTGGCGTATGCTTGGGTATGCAAGCAATGGCTGAGGTTTACGGTGGTAGTTTAATCAATCTTGATACGGTTTATCACGGTATTGCTACGCCGGTTGTGCAGATTGGCAATGACAAAATAATTTACAAAGATATTCCCGAAAAATTTGATGCGGGGCGTTATCATTCATGGATTGTGGATAATCGTAATTTACCGGAATGTTTTCAGGTATCTGCTTTTGACAGCGAAGGAAAAATTATGTCGCTTTTTCATAAAGATTATGATTTGCGCGGGGTTCAGTTTCATCCTGAATCAGTATTAACACCTATGGGTGAAAAAATGATTAAAAACTGGTTAGAAGAATAAAAAACTTTTGAACATCCGCAAGGACTTTAAAACGTTTAAAACAAAAAAACTATGAGAGCAATATTAAACGAATTATTTGAACATAAATCATTAAGCTACGAACGTGCTAAAGAAGTTTTAACCAATATTGGACAAGGACAATACAATAATAGTCAAATAGCTGCATTTTTAACCGTGTTTTTAATGCGTAGCATTACCATTGATGAATTAGCCGGTTTCCGCGATGCATTATTGGATTTATGTATAAAAGTAGATTTAAGCGATTTTAACACCATTGACTTGTGCGGTACGGGTGGTGACAGCAAAGATACTTTTAATATTTCTACTTTGACTTCATTTGTAGTTGCCGGTGCGGGCTATAAAGTTTCAAAGCATGGTAATTATGGGGTGTCATCAGGAGTAGGTTCGTCCAATATGTTGGAATATCTGGGCTATAAATTTACAAATGATGAAACAAAAATTAAAACATCGCTTGATAAAGCGGGAATTAGTTTTTTGCATGCACCAATGTTTCACCCGGCGATGAAATATGTGGGACCCATTCGTAAAGAATTAAAGGTGAAAACTTTTTTTAACATCTTAGGTCCAATGGTAAACCCATCTTTCCCGCAAAATCAAATGGTTGGTGTTTATAATTTGGAAGTAGCGCGCATATATGCTTATTTATATCAAAAATCCAATAAAAACTTTGCCATAATTCATAGTTTAGATGGCTATGATGAAGTATCTTTAACCGGTGATTTTAAGCGAATAAGCAATCAAAGTGATGAAATTCTTTCGCCGGAATATTTTGGGTTTAATAAGATTGATGCAGAAGCAATTGCCGGAGGTGGAAATATTGAGTCCGCTGCAAAAATTTTTATGAATATTTTGGAAAATAAAGGAACAAAACCACAAACAAACACTGTGTTGGCTAATGCTGCTTTAGCGATACAAGTATTTACCGGAAAAAATATTGATGATTGCCTGGCAGAAGCAAAAGAAAGTTTAGAAAGCGGAAACGCATTAAAAACACTGAAAAATTTACTATCCGTATAAAGATTAACATAACAATATTTACAGAAAATGAATATTTTAGATAAAATAGTATCGGAAAAAATCAAAGAATTAGAAATAAAAAAAACGCTTACACCGGTAAAAACACTGGAACACAGTATTTATTTTAATATGCCTTGTGTTTCAATGACTGAAAATATTGTTAATCCTACAAAATATGGAATTATAGCCGAATTTAAAAGGCGTTCCCCTTCAAAAGGTTTAATTAACAATACGGCTGATGTAGAACAAACTACCATCGGTT
This sequence comes from Bacteroidales bacterium, assembly GCA_021647685.1. GTDB lineage: Bacteria > Bacteroidota > Bacteroidia > Bacteroidales > NBLH01 > NBLH01. The sequence goes on along the minus strand of JAKIUH010000088.1, from coordinate 9,662 downwards.
ATGTTGAAGCCGGTGCTTCTGCTCTTTCGGTTTTAACAGATGAAGTTTTTTTTGGTGGAAGTACTGCCGATTTACTTACTGTACGTAAAGTTAATTCTGTTCCTGTTTTACGAAAAGATTTTACCATTGATGAATATCAAATTATTGAAGCAAAATCAATTGGTGCTGATGCTATTTTATTAATCGCCGCAATATTGAATAAACAAAAAGTGAAAGAATTTGCTGAACTTGCTCACAGCTTAGGCTTACAAGTATTACTGGAAGTACATAATGAAAACGAACTTTCGGTTTTATGTGAAGCTATTGATATGCTCGGTGTGAATAATCGTAATTTGAAAGATTTCTCAGTAAATATTCAAACCTCTATCAATTTAGCTAAAAAAATTCCGGATGAGTTGGTGAAAATTTCGGAAAGCGGACTCAGCAAACCGGAAAATATTATTGAATTGAGAAAATACGGATTTCAAGGCTTTTTGATGGGCGAAAATTTTATGAAAACCGCTAATCCTGCAAAAACGTGCAGCAATTTTATTAACGAACTACAAAAATTATCCTGAAAACTTAAAGTTATGGCTTACAAAATAAAAATTTGCGGAATGAAACATCCGGATAATATACATCAATTAGCAATGTTAAAACCGGATTTTATCGGATTTATTTTTTACGAGAAATCAAAGCGCTTTATTGATAATAGATTGAATATCAGAGAATTAGACATTGATAAATCAATTGCCAAAACCGGTGTGTTTGTGAATGCAAGTGAAGATTACATTTTAAAAAATATTGAAAAACACGACTTGAACCTGATACAGCTACACGGCGATGAAAGTCCTGATTTTTGTGGAAAATTACATCAAAAAGGTATAAAAATTAGTAAAGCCTTTCAAATTGACGATGATTTTGATTTTTTATCTTTAAATCTGTATAAAAAAGTGTGTGATTATTTTCTTTTTGATACCAAAACAAAAAATTATGGCGGCAGTGGCAGAAAATTTGACTGGCAAGTATTGGAAAAATACGATAATGAAAAGCCTTTCTTTTTAAGTGGAGGTATTGATTTGGAAGATGTGGATGCCCTTAATCGCATATCCGGATTAAATATTTTTGCGATTGATATTAACAGTAAATTTGAAATCGAAGCCGGACTCAAAGATATTGGTAAAATAGGCATGTTTATGGAACTTTTAAATTTAGCACAAATTAATTCATAATGAAACATCCATGATTAACAATAAACACACAGGGGCATGATTATTTAGGAGCAAAAATAAGCGAAGCCCTTGATATTAGTGGATGTTCCATGAGACCATTAAAAATAATTAAAAAATAAACTCATGAAACAATCATTATTCAACATTCAATAAATTGTAGCTGTGTACTATTTTAACAATCTAACAATCTGACAATCTAACAATTAATAAACATGTATCAAGTAAACGAAGAAGGATTTTACGGACAATACGGTGGTGCATTTATACCCGAAATGCTTTATCCTAATGTAGAAGAACTGAGAAATAATTATTTAAATATAATTGAGACCGAAAAATTTCAAAAGGAATTTAAGCAGCTCTTAAAAGATTATGTCGGGCGACCCAACCCACTGTATTATGCAAAGCGTTTATCTGAAAAATATAATTGCCAAATTTACTTAAAGCGTGAAGATTTGAACCATACCGGCTCGCATAAAATAAATAACACGATAGGACAAATTTTGTTGGCAAAACATCTCGGTAAAAAACGAATTATTGCCGAAACAGGTGCCGGACAACACGGAGTAGCAACAGCAACAGTTTGTGCCTTAATGGATATGCAATGTGTTGTATATATGGGTGCTGTGGATATGGAGCGGCAAGCACCGAATGTAGAACGAATGAAAATGCTGGGTGCCGAAGTGCGGGCTGCGCAGAGCGGAAGCAAAACCTTAAAAGATGCGACCAACGAAGCCATTCGCGATTGGATAAATAATCCCGAAGATACTTATTATTTAATTGGCTCGGTGGTTGGTCCGCATCCTTATCCTGATATGGTAGCAAGATTTCAGTCAGTAATTAGCGAAGAAATTAAATTTCAACTAAACCAGCAAACCGGCAAGAAAAATCCCGATTATGTGATTGCTTGTGTAGGAGGCGGCAGCAATGCAATGGGTGCTTTTTATCATTTTTTAGAAGAAAAAAAAGTAAAATTAATAGCTACCGAAGCTGCCGGTATGGGAATTGACACCGATGAAACGGCAGCATCTTTGAAAGTGGGAAGTCCGGGAATTATTCACGGAAGTCGCACCTATTTAATGCAAACTCCTGATGGGCAAATTATTGAGCCGTACTCTATATCGGCAGGCTTGGATTATCCAGGTATAGGACCAGTTCACGCATATTTAAACGATACGAAGCGTGTTGAGTATTTAAGCGTTACCGATGATGAAGCATTACAGGCAGGCTATATGCTTACAAAAACCGAAGGCATTATTCCCGCTTTGGAAAGTGCTCATGCAGTTGCTGTTTTGCAAAAGAAAATATTTAAAGACAACGATATTGTAGTGATTAATATTTCAGGAAGAGGAGATAAAGATTTGGCTACATATATTAAAAAAATGAAAAAATGAAGATTCCATACCAGCAAACTTATTGGGTAATTGAAAATAAATTGCTTGCAGGGAAAACACCTTATCGTAAAAACAAGCAGGAAACATATAATAATTTGGCAGCACTTATCGATAATAATTTTGATTTAATCATTAATTTAACCGAAGAAGGTGAATTTTCTGATTATGAGAACGAACTGATGTTTTTTGCACATGGTGCACAAAAAAATATTCAAGTAATTCGCAAATCGATACCCGATAAAGAACTTATGTGTGAAATTTTAAATATTATGGATACAGCATTAAACGAGAACAAAAAAGTATTTGTTCATTGTTACGGGGGTATTGGCAGAACAGGAACTGTTATAGGTTGTTTTCTTATAGAAAACAAATATGCCGATAAAGAAAATATTTTTGATAAAATTTCAGAATTAAGAAAAGGATTAAGAATAACATATTCTCCGGAAACCGATGAACAAAAGCAGTTTGTACTTGATTGGGGAAATCCTTAGAAAAATTCAGCCGTGTAGCAATTGAACAATAAACAATATTCAATGAGAACAAAACCCATAACCAAGTGCCCATAACCCGTTACCTGATAACAATTCAACAATCCGCCGAAAGGCGGACAAGTTTTAACAGTTTAACAATATAACAATGAACAGAATAAATCAATTACTAAATAATAAAAAAGAAAATATTTTATCGGTATATTTTACAGCGGGTTATCCTGAATTAGAAAATACCGAAACAATCATCGTAGAATTGGAAAAAGCCGGTGTGGACTTAATAGAAATAGGCATCCCCTTTTCCGACCCGCTGGCAGACGGTCCGGTAATTCAGCAAAGCAGTGAAAAAGCACTTGCCAACGGCATTACATTAAGTAAAATTTTTGAACAGTTAAAAAATATTCGTTCTAAAGTTAGCATACCGCTTATTTTAATGGGTTATTTAAATCCGGTTATGCAGTACGGTATAGAAAACTTTTGCCGTATGGCTGCTCAAAGCGGTATTGACGGTACTATTTTACCCGATTTACCTTTGGATATTTACGAAAAAGAGTATAAAGAACTTTTTCGGGCAAACGGATTAAGCAATATATTGCTGATTACTCCGCAAACCGCTATTGAAAGGCTGAAAATTATAGATAAAGCTACGGATAGTTTTATTTATATGGTATCATCGGCTTCCACAACCGGTACTAAAGGAATAAGTTCTGACATCTTGCAGACTTTTACCGAAAAAATTCATAAAGCCGGAGTACAAAGCCCGCGCTTGATTGGTTTTGGAATTTCTGACAAAGAAAGTTTTCAAAATGCCTGTCGCTTTGCTAATGGTGCCATTATAGGCACAGCTTTTATTAAAGCTCTTTCTAAAAAAGGCGATATAAAAGAGAATATTCATCAATTTGTAAATAAAATTATTGAATCTTAAAATATATGTGGCATATACCATATATTGGTAAAATTAATAGCCCCGACTTTTAAGTCGGGGGTTTGTTTATTTATGATGATTTTTGGGCTTTAGCCCAAAATGAAATGAAAATATATTGTTTCGCTGCAATAGAATATAGTTTGCTAATTAAAGCCTATATCTTTTTTTCTTTCTTATTTTTGCAGACAAAAAATAACTTGATGCAAAAGATAAAACTTAAAAATATAACACATCACAACTTAAAAAATATTAATATTGAAATTCCGCATAATAAACTTACGGTAATCACAGGCGTTTCGGGTTCCGGAAAATCTACTTTAGCTATTGATGTTATCTACCGTGCAGCTGAAAAATTATTTCTTGAAACCTATTCCATACATGCAAGGCAGTTTTTTACAAAAATGCGTCGTCCGGAGGTAGAATATATTAGCGGTTTACGTCCGGCGATTCATTTAGAACAGAAAAATTATATTAATTCGCCGCGGGCTACAGTAGGAACACTAACCGCTTTACACGATTTGTTGAGGCTTTTGTTTGCCCGTTTAGGAAAAAGTAGTGATGCGTCTTTGAGAATTAATCGTTCCTTGTTTTCTTTTAACAAACCGGAAGGAGCTTGTCCTGTATGCAACGGTTTAGCTTTGGTAGAACACATTAATCCCGACTTGCTTATATCCGATGAAAATAAAAGTTTGCGACAAGGTGCTTTGGTAATTACTACGTCAAGCGGATATACGGTTTATTCGCAAGTTACTATTGATGTTATGGACCAAGTGTGTAATTCAGAAGGCTTTTCGGTAGATATTCCTTGGAAAGAGCTAACGGACTATCAAAAAAATGTAGTACTGTATGGAAGCAATAAAATAAAGATTTTGTTTGGTAAGCATTCTTTAGAAAGCCGTATGAAATGGAAAGGGATTACGGCTAAACCACGCGAAGAAGGTTATTACAAAGGTATTGTTCCGGTAATGGAAGAAATTTTGAAGCGTGATAGGAATAAAAATATTTTACGTTTTGTAAGTTCAAAAACCTGCGAAGCTTGCGGTGGAAGCCGTTTTAATAAGCAGGCTTTCAGTGTTCAATTTAAAGGAAAAAATATTGCCGAACTTTTGGCTTTAAATATTGCCGAGCTTCACGACTATTTTAAAAACATAAAGTTTGATAAAACGGAAAAAGAGGCAGGTACAGCTATTCAATCCAATATTTTGGAGCAAACACAAATTTTGTCTGATTTAGGATTGAGTTATTTACCTTTGGACCGTCCGGCAGCTAGTTTATCGGGGAGCGAGGCGGCGCGTATTCGTTTAAGTACTCAAATAAGCAGTAAACTGCGTGGTATTTTGTATGTGTTTGACGAACCTGCAGCAGGATTGCACGCATCGGATATGAATAATCTTTTACAAAAAATTATTGAATTGCGCAACAACGGCAACACCGTAATTATAGTGGAACACAACGAACAAATCATACGTAAAGCAGATTATCTTATTGAGTTGGGTCCCGGTGCAGGAAATTTTGGGGGTAAGCTGTTATACCATGGAAATATACCCGACTGGGAGCAAATTTATAAAAACATTCCTGAAAGCAAAACGGCAGGATATTTATCACGAAAAATAAAAATCACGAAAGAAAAAAATCCGGTTAAGGAAAAATTCATTAAAATATACGGAGCAAAGGCTCGAAACTTAAAAAATATTGATGTAGCCTTCCCTTTGAATACGCTAACGGTAATAAGTGGTGTTTCCGGTGCCGGAAAATCATCATTAATTAAATATACACTGGCAAACTATCTGCGAAACAAGTTGCACAGGGCAAGAGTTGAGTATGGAAATTTTAGCAAAATAGAAGGAATTGAACAAATTGATAAAATTATAGAAATAAACCAGTCGCCAATTGGAAAAACATCACGAAGCAATCCGGCAACTTATACCAAGCTATTTGACGAAATTCGTAATTTTTATGCAAAACTTCCGGAGGCACAAAAACAAAAATTCACAAAATCATATTTTTCGTTTAATGCCAAAGGCGGGCGCTGCGAACATTGTCAAGGTGCAGGATACATACAAACCGGAATGCATTTTTTGGAAAATATTGAAATTGTATGTCCGGTATGTAACGGAAAACGTTTTAAAAAAGAACTGTTGGCAGTAAAGTATAAAAACAAAAATATCTACGATATTTTAAATTTGTCGATTAACGAAGCCTGTACTTTTTTTGCCGATTTACCGAAAATCAAGCATTTTTTAACGGTTTTAAAAGATTTAGGTTTGGGATATTTAAAACTCGGGCAGCCTTCTTCAAGTTTATCGGGCGGAGAGGCACAACGAATAAAGTTAGCTGCTGAATTAAGCCGTCCTTCAACCGGCAAAACTTTGTATATACTTGATGAACCTACACGCGGCTTGCATTTGCATGATATTTCAGTACTTTTTAAATCTTTGCAAAAACTTATAGATAAAGGAAATACGATTCTCGTTATTGAGCATAATTTACATTTTATCAATCAGGCGGATTTTATTATTGATTTAGGTCCGGGAAGTGGAAAAATGGGGGGGAATGTACTTTTTTCAGGCTCACCTGATGCTATTATCCATAGCAAAAAATCACTAACCGGAAGATTTTTGAATAAACTGAGGAATGATGCATCGAAATATTATCCTGAAAAGGAAAATCAAAACTTAAATTTACCGATTAGTTTTAAAGGCATTACTACTCATAATTTAAAAAACATAAATATTGAAATACCGGCAAATCAATTGGTGGTATTTACCGGAGTTTCAGGCAGCGGTAAATCATCTTTATTGTACAATACGGTTTATGCCGAAAGTCGCCGATTGTTTAACGAAAGTTTTTCGCCTTACGTGCGGACGCAATTAGGCAGTATGAAAAAGGCAGGATTTGATGAAGCAAGCGGTTTAACCCCGGTAATTGCTTTGGAGCAAAAACGTTTGAAAGCCAATGCTCATTCAACGGTTGGCACACTTACCGAAATTTATGACTATTACCGTTTGCTGTATTCACGCATCGGAAGACTGCGTTATCCCGATAAAGCCGATAAACTCACGGCAGCACATTTTTCTTTTAATCAATCGCAGGGCTGGTGTGAACTATGCGGTGGTTTGGGCTTTAAATATGTGCCCGATTGGGACAAAGTAGTAAGTGATAAAGAAAAATCACTTTTAAACGGTGCTTTGGACGGCAGTAAAACCGGAAAATTTTATGGTGAGCCAAACGGTCAATATATTGCCATTTTAAAAGCCGTTGGGGAAATAAAAAATATTGATTTTTCTAAATCGTGGCAAGATTTATCAATAAAAGAAAAAGAAATTGCATTTTATGGTTGTGGTGATGAAGAGTTTGATGTAAAATGGTATTTTAAACGCGGAAAACGTGAAGGAATACAGGAATTTAAATCAAAATGGAAGGGCTTTTCCGGATATATCTTAGACGAATATAAACGCAAAGAAGCCGATAAACGGGCAGAAGCTTTATTGCCTTTAATGAAAAAAGTATCTTGCCAATTATGTGAAGGAAAAAGATTGAATAAAACGGCTTTATCGGTAAAAATTAAGGATTTGGATATTGCTGAACTCTCTGATTTGCCGGTGGACAAAAGCATTGTGTTTTTTCAGAACGGAAAAAGTGATATGCCTTTGGAAGAGCAAAAGATATTTGAGCTTTTGGCTGCCGAAATTATCCGCCGTTTGAAAAAAATTGAGGCAGTAGGTTTGTCCTATTTGAAAATGAACCGTTTAAGTATGACTTTATCGGGTGGAGAAGCGAAACGTATAAGACTTGCCGCTATGCTCGGTTCAGGATTGTCGGGTATTACTTATATTCTTGATGAGCCGTCGGCAGGCTTGCACCCTTCGGATAACGCTAAACTAATTGCTATTTTAAAAGAGTTGCGTGATTTGGGCAACACGGTTTTGGTAGCAGAACACAATGCAGCGCTTATTAAATCAGCCGATTATTTGTTTGAGTTGGGGTTTGGTGCCGGTGAAAAGGGAGGAACAATTATTGCGCAAGGAAATTTAAAGGATATACTTGCTTCGCAAGTATCGGTAACGGCAAAATATCTAAACCGGAAAGAAATTCCCTTGCTGCGTAAATTAAAACAAACCAAACAAATTGCTTTAAGCGTAAAGAATGTCGCAAAGAATAATCTGAAAAACATTAATGTTGATTTTTACGAAGGTGTAATTAATGTATTGCACGGTAAATCGGGTAGTGGCAAATCTTCCTTATTGGAGTTTATCGATGAAAAAATTAAATCAGACGATAAGTCTGCCGGTAAAATTATTTTTGTTGACCAGTCTTTACCGCAAGGAAGAGCCAATACAAGTGTGGCAACTTACAGCACTTTGTTTGATGATATTGCCGCTATGTTTGCCAAAAAAGCAAAAGTGAAGAAATCGTATTTTTCATTAAATACAAAAGGCGGACGCTGCGAAGAGTGCAAAGGAAATGGCTTTATTACATTACCTATGGATTTTTTGTCGGATGTGGAAACTGTATGTGAAAAATGTGGCGGGAAAAGGTATCAAAGCAAAGTTTTGGAGAATACTATTGCCGGGAAAAGTATAGCCGATGTTTTGGAAACAACCATCGAAGACTTATCCGAACTGCCTGAATTTGATAAAAATACAAGCATGATTAAAAAGATTGAGTTATTGAAAAAAACCGGTTTAGGGTATTTAAAAACCGGGCAAACTTTAAAAAAACTTTCGGGCGGCGAATTGCAACGTATAAAATTGGCAAAAGATTTAATCAAGGCAGGTAAAAACAGGGCAATATATCTTTTTGACGAGCCGACAAACGGATTGCATTTTAAAGATATAGAACATTTAATCATTCTTTTTGAAGAGCTGATAAACCAAGGCAACACGCTTATTATAAGCGAACATCACCCTTACATCAAGAAAAATGCCGATTATTTAATAGAATTGGGACCCGAAGGAGGAGAAAAAGGCGGTAAAGTGATGAGTACAAAATGGAATAATTAAAAAAGATATTTTTCCAAAAGAAATCATCTTTTGCAATTGCCAAATAAAAAGCCTATTTTTCGGCAAAATTATATTTCAATGAAGGTATTATGTATTTATAATCCGGCAGCCGGAAAAGGTAAAGCTCAAAAACATTTAAGTCAAATTAAGCAATTGTTTCATCAATATTCCATTGATGCAGAATTCTGGTTTACAGGATATCCGCGACATGCTACAGAGTTGGTTTCGGATATTGATTTAAGTAAATATAAAGCATTGCTTGTGGCAGGTGGTGATGGGAGTTTTTTTGATGTTTTAAACGGTTATATGAAAAATCCTGCTCGACTAAATACGCCTTTAGGAATTTTACCGGTTGGAACAGGTAATTCGCTTGCGCGCGATGTTTTAGACAATACGAACAGTATTGAAGATTATGTAAAAGTTATAGCCGAGGGCAAAACCCGAAAATTTGATATAGCAAAGGTACAAACCGATGATAACACCTTCTATTTTGCCAATATGATGGGTTTAGGCTTTATTAGTGATGTCACACAAACTGCATCTAAATTAAAGATATTTAATAAACTTGCTTATACTTTAGGTGTTTTGTATAATACTGTAAAGTTGAAAACCAATTCAATAAAAATGATTGCCGATGAAAAAGA
>JAKIUH010000087.1 GCA_021647685.1 Bacteroidales bacterium | reverse complement strand
CATAAAAGGTACGGCAGCACGCTCAAAAAAACCAAAAGAAGATCAGCTACTAAAAAAGTCGCTTGAAAATAATGAAAAAGAGCAAGCTGAAAATGTAATGATTGTTGATTTAGTGCGTAACGATTTAAGCAAAGTTGCACAAATAGGTAGTGTGCATGTTGAAGAGCTGTGTAAAGTTTACAGCTTTAAGCAAGTTCATCAGCTAATATCAACGGTTAGTGCCGTTCCTGATGAGAAGTATAAATTTACAGACATTATAAAATCCACTTTCCCGATGGGGTCAATGACCGGTGCCCCAAAAATAAGTGCCATGAAAATAATTGAACAATATGAAAAAACAAAACGAGGGCTTTATTCAGGGGCAATAGGTTATATTACTCCTGAACAGGATTTTGATTTTAATGTAGTGATACGGAGTATTTTATATAACTCAAACAATAAATATTTATCTTATATGGTGGGCAGTGCCATTACTCATAAATCGGATGCAGAGAAAGAATATGAAGAATGTTTGCTGAAAGCAAAAGCTATTGAACTGGTTCTGAAATAGCAGAATATAGCTTTCAACTTTCTAAATTTGAGAAAACCGGATAGATACCTGTGGTAAAGCCTACAAATCTGTGCTATGCCGGTGCGGAAATTTTACACTAACTGTAGTTCCTTTGCCGGGTTCGCTGTGTATATTAATGTATCCTTTATGCCGGTCAATAAACTCTTTGCATAAAATTAAACCAAGCCCTGAACCGGTTTCTCCTTTGGTTCCTTTTGATAAAATATTTTGCTCAATTTTAAATAACTTATGAATTACCTTGGGGTTTATTCCGATACCGGTATCAGAAATAGTAAGTTCAACATACTCATTGTTTTTATGTGTACTTACGCTAATTGAACCGTTTTCAGGTGTAAATTTAATGGCATTACTTAATAAATTGCGTAGTATATTATTCATCATATAAACATCGCAATATATACGCAAATCTTTTTCATTATTGATTGATATAGAAATATTTTTAAAATCTGCTGAAGGTTTTACAAACTCTATACTTTCATCAATTAATTCTTGAAATAAAACTTTTTGAGGACTATATGTAATAATCCCCCTCTGTATTCTTGACCAAATCAATAAATTTTCCAGTAAATGAAAAGTTTTATCGGTGGATGATTTTAAACTTGTGATTAGTTCCAATTTGGTTTCATCGTTTAAGCGGTCATAGGTATCAATGAGTAAACCTAATGAAGAGGTCCAATTACCCACCGGTCCCCGTAAATTATGAGCTATTATTCCAAAAAAATGGTCTTTTGTAGCATTCAGTTCTGCCAAACGAACATTTTGTTCTTCAATTTTTTTAGTTCTTTCTAAAACTATTTTTTCAAGATTTTTATTGGCATTAACCAATTGGATAGATAATTCCTTGTTTATTTTATAAGTATTGGCAAAACGATGTACCAATATATATGATTGTGATAATAAGAACAGAAAAAAACCGAGTGGAAGCAAACTTGTTGTATGAATTATTTGCATATAAATGAGCGTATCATAAATACTACTTAATGAAACCAATAAAATGCCAAGAAAAAATACTTTAGCATCAAAGTATTTTTTATATAAATTTACAAATGCTATAATTAAAACATATACAGCAGTAATAAGGCTTACTATGAGATAAAAATAGAGTATATATTCAACTTTAAGAAAAAATAGTACTAATGAAAAGATAGATAAAAAAGTAAAAATTCCTATAAATTTATTACTGTTTTTTATATTAAAAATACTGTTTACAAAAAAGGCTAATACAGGAACGGCAAAAAACCAAGCAGACATTCTAATATGTCGAACTAACTGAAAATCATTTATAAAATACTGAAGGTAAAATAAGGTAGAAAAATATAAAAAAACGAAAAAACTTAATAAAGAAAGGTAAAAATTACTTTTTTGTTGAGGTATTAATAAGAAAAGTGCAAAATGATAAAGCATAACTATAATAATACCTCCTAACAAAAGTAAGTTCGTTACAAAATATTTTTGTTTATAAAAAACTATATTTTGGACATTTCCAAAAACAGGGTTATAAAATATTCCTCCTGAACGATTATGTTCATAATTAGCTACTTGTATTATTAAATTAAGTACAGAGTCGCCTTTAAACGGTTTAATATCTATGAGAAAAGAGGGTTCATATCGTTCAGAATTATCGGATAGTTTACCATTACTGCCAATTAGTTCATTATTAATGTATATTCTTGAAGCAGAAATAGGCGCTTCATTCAAAAATATACTAAAAAAAGAAGAAGTATCGTTAAGTAAAATTTTTAAGCGGTAAGTACCAAAGCCCTGCCTCGGATATTTATTTTTAAATAATGAATTCCATAAAGTACCAATTTGTAAATAGTCTGGTTGAGCAATTTGCTTATTATTAACAAAATCATGGTATGAATAAAAATTTTTCCAATAAAATTCCCACTCTCCTGTTAAATCAATAGTTCCTTTTTTTTGAAAATCCCATGCACGTAGGTCAATAATGCCTCTTTGGGCTGTTGGTACAGTTTTTTTATCTGTTAAATTACAGCTACTCAGCCCAAATGTTATGATACCAAATAAAATTATAAACAAAAATTTTTGCAAAAGCTCTTTGTGTTTCGATTTATAAAGGCGAATTTAAAAAAAAATCAGATAATTTCAGATGATATTTGCATAATATTTTCAGTATCAGGATGTATTTTATAGCGATTATCAATACGTAAACCGATTACCCAAACAATGTCCTTACCCGAAAGCAAAACAAAAACATTTCTTTTAAGAACAGTAGGTACTTTTTGATCAATCAGAAAATCGCTTAATTTTTTCTTTTGTTTCATGCCTAAAGGATAAAAATAATCGCCATATTCCCAACGCCTGATAGTTAAAGGAAACTTAAGTTTATTTTTGTCAAGTACTGCAATTTGGGCATCAACAGGTATCTTAAAATCACTTGTAACTTGTTTATGCTCAATAGTAAATTTTATTTTTTGATGAATAATCAGCTCATTTTGATTTTCAAATAGGTACACAAAGGGCTCTTCTTTTTGATTACGAATAGGGGAGAGAATAAGAAATTTCCTGTCTTTAATCAATTGATATTCATTTGTATAGAATACCTTACCTGACATTCCTCTTAGCGAACGAACAATGTCTTCAACTTGCGAAGCGTTGTAGCCGTAGGGGTATAAAAGTTCAAATAAATAAAATTCAGGATTAGTTAATGCTAATATTTTTTTTGTATCATAAAATAAATGAACCCCCTTTTGGGTAACTATTTTATTTTTAATTTCTAATACTTTCTCCGATAAAATATCATTGGTTACATTCAGCAGCTCAATTGATTTTAAGATGTTCGCTTTATATGCCGGATTTATTTCTGAAAACTGAGGTATAATATCGTGTCTTAATTTATTACGTTTATAGCGCGTATCTTTATTGGAATCATCTTCACGATATTTTAAGTTATGCTCATCAATATATTTCTGAATTTGATTACGGTCTGCAAACAGCAGCGGACGAATCAGCTTACCCGATTTTTCTTTTATGCCGGAAAGACCGCGCACACCGCTTCCTCGAACTAAATTTAGAAAGAAGGTTTCAATTACATCATCACTGTGGTGGGCAGTGGCTATATAGTCGTACTTATTTTCTTTTCTGATTTTTTCAAACCACTCGTAACGTAATTCACGTGCCGCCATTTCAATGGAAATTCTATTCTTTTCGGCATAAGCAAAAGTATCAAAATCCGCAAGGAAGAACGGTGCATTATGTTTTTCGGCTAATTCTTTGGCTAAGCGTGCATCGAGGTAAGAGGCAATACCGCGTAAATGAAAATTACAATGTGCTACTGCAATAGTATAATTGCTGCGGACAAATAAATCCAACATCACCATAGAATCTGCTCCACCGCTAACGGCTAATAAAATCTTTTCATTTCCTGTTAATGAAAGTGTATTTTTAAGATATGATTTGAATTGTTCCAGCATAGCTTAGCCACTAATTATCTTTATGTACCGTACCACAGGTCTCCTGACCTGTGAATATCTGTTTCAAATTACTTTTTCTTTTCATCTCAGCTCTATAGAGCTGAGTTACGTATGTACCACAGGTCTTCTGAGCTGTGAATATTTTTACTTACTTTTTATTATTCTCATAGCACCAGAGTGCTAAGTTACATAATGCATTAATTACTGCAATATCTTTTTATCACTGCATAGGCTTTTTCCATACCCAACTCTCCGGCTTTACTTAAATCTGCACAAGCCAAATCCAATTGATTCAAATAAATGTGTATCAATGCTTTATTATAATATGCCGCTGCAAATTCCGGTTCTAACTTTATTGCCCGCTCATAATCGTACAATGCTCCGTTATAATCTTTTGCTTTTGTTTTAATATTTGCCCGGTTAAAATAAATAATTGCCCAATCGGGTTCAATTTGCAAAGCTTTTGAATAATCTTCAATAATTGCACGGTAATCAAAATTTTGTTCGTTTTTTTTCCCTATTGACTTTTGCTTTTGATCAACCGAGATTTTAATTTCCTGATCCATAGAATTAATAAACTCAATTGTTTTTGTTTGTGCATAAGCACGATTAATATATGCAGGAGCAAAGTCGGGATTAATTTCAATTGCCTTACTAAACGCTTGAACCGATGAATTAAAATTCTTGTCGGATAATTCGATAATTCCTTTCAATAACCAATATAATTCATTGCTTTTCAATTCATTATTTACATTATTCAAAAAATCGGGAGTATAATTTTTAAGCTGTAAAGTATCCGAATTACTAATAACTAATTCCAAGCCTTGGGGTAATTTATTATTGTAGGCATCAATATGCCGTAAATTATTATAGCTAATATTTTGATTATCAGATATATTTATAAAAAAATCGGGTAGGGGATTAATTCCTGAAAACACGCTGTAAATACGTCCTTCCCCTATGAAATTATTATTAAAATTGGCTTCAAGCTCAATTACTTTTCGGTATTTGGCTTGATTAAATGCAGTTTTTGAGCTGTCTGAATTTTGTTGCTTCATTTTTGTTTCGGCGGTACGATAATCTTGTTGTGCAGCCTTGATATAACCCAATTTACGTTCAGCCATTGAGCGCATATAATATGCTTCGCCAAAATCAGGATAAATATTAATGGCTTGTGTAAAATCTTCAATAGCTGTATTATATTGTTTGAGTTCAAAGCGCATTTGTCCTCTATTATAATGGGTTAAGATATGTGCAGGATTTATTTCGGAAACTTTTAATAAATCGGCAATGGCTTTTTGAGTTTGACCTTTTTGTGCATACAACATGGCTCTGTTATAGTAGGCTAAGGCATTATAAGGGTTCAGCTCAATTACTTTGCCGTAATCGGAAAGTGTACCTTCAATATCATCTGATTTATATTTTGCCAAAGCACGTACATAGTAAGTGTAAGCATCTTTTGGCTTAATTTTAAGTGCATGATTGTAATCCCTGATTGCTTTTTCATACTCCTCCTTTTGGAAATAAATTAAGCCTCTGCGAACAAAGGCTTGTGCATCAAACTGATTGATTGAAATAGCACGATTACAATCGGCAATTGCCTCTTCAAATTGTTTTAAACCTGATTTTGCAAATGCCCGGTAAATATAAAATTCGGGAATGTTTGGATTTAACTTAATCGCTTTATTTAAGTCCTCTATAGCAGCAGAATAATTTTGTATATTTATTTTTGTCAGTGCTCTGGCAGAATACAAGCCGGGATTGTTAATCTCTAAACTAATCGCTTTATCAAAATCATTCAATGCGCTGTTGTAATTATGTAAAGCATCTTTGGCGATACCACGGTATTGGTATGCCAAAGGAAAAAAAGGATTAATACGAATGGTTTCTGAAAAATCGTTTACGGCTCCTGTATAATCACTGAGTCCAAATTTGGCAATACCGCGGTAAAAATAAGCATCATACAAGCCGGGTTTCATTTTAATAACCGTATTGAGCCTTTCAATGGCTTCGGCATTTTGATTGTTCATAATTTCACGCCGTGCCTTATCAATATATACAGGTGTGTTGATTTGAGCCTGTAAGTTATTGCATAATAAACTAATTATAAGCGATATATACAATATTCTCATTAAAAAACTTTAATCTTTAACCAAACGTACACTTAAACCCGATAGTTTATTGCTAACACTAATTGCTGCCACTTCACCTTCTGCTCCGATTTTACAATCCCATGCATATTCAGGGTCGTCTTCATTAGCTGTCCAAAAAATACTAAATTGCTTTATACCGCTAAAACCTTCACCTGTCCAATAAAATCCGGCTTTTAATGCATTAAAACCGCTTGAACCTCCTTCTTTTAGTGCTAAAAAAGCATCGTAGGTTTCATCACCACCAAAAGAATTTAAAAGTTCTTCAAATTCTGCTTTTGTGGCTAAATGCCAGCCTTTGGGAACAATTTGTTTGGCAGTTTCCCAATCATATAAATAAGCAAATTGTGCAACATTTTGTTCATTATTGTCATAAGCCCAATAATTTCCGCTTTCCGGTTTATAGGCAAAATTCTCGGCAAGCCAAATTTTATCACCTATTTTTACGGTTTTGTACTCGTGTTGGTCTCTGGAGTCGATAAAAGTCGTTTGTGAAAATACGTTAAATCCAATAAACAATAATGTAAAAAAAAGTAATGTTTTCATAGTCATAAATTTAAAGGGTTAAAATATAGTAACGGTTATTAGGGGCTTATGTTGTAATAGTGAATGAGTAGTTTTTTAAGCAATTAAATCCCTAACAGGAATAAAAGCCTGTCAGGGATAAGATTTAATTACTTTTGAAGCAATTTATTAAATATCTTGAATATCCAATAAACCAATAGGTTTACCTTGCTCTGTAACTAATAAATTATCAATTTTGTATTGTTTAAACAACTCATTGGCTTTAAACAATAATTCATCGCTTTCAATTGATATGGGTTTGTTATAGTTAAATTCAGCCATTTTCTTTGTTAAAACGTCTCTGCCTTCTTTTTGAATCACACGACGTAAATCACCATCGGTAAATACACCAATAGCTTCATCGCTTCCGTTGGTAATGATAATACAACCAAAACCATATTCCGACATACTGATAATAGCATCTTGAAGTGTAGTATCAGCAGACACAACCGGATTGATTTTATTCATGGCTTCTTTCACTTTTACAGTCATCAGGCGGGTGTGTTCATAAAATTGTTCGGTACCCAATTTTGTGAAATTATTTTCCGACATTTGGCGCAATATTTTATAAGGAACGGTAATGTTGTGTACCCCAATATTGATAGCATTACGCACATGCTCAATATTACGCACCGAAGAAAACATAATTTTGGTATCGTAGCCGTAATAATTTACTGCATCCACACACTGTTCAACCAGTGCCAAAGCATCGTGTCCCTGATCTTGCAACCTGCCTACCAAAGGACAAACATAATTTGCTCCTGCATGCATTGCCATATAGGCTTGTTGTAATGTGTAAACCAAATGTACGTTTACCATAATATCTTCATTACGAAGCATTTTACAGGCTTTTACTCCTTCCAATGAAATTGGAATTTTAAAAACTGAACGTTTAGGGTCTAAACCCATATCAATTTGACGGTGTGCTTCTTTATAAATTTCTTCGGCTGTTCTTCCCAATGCTTCCACCTGCAATACAGGTACAATTTCAGCTAATTTTAAAATCAAACTGTCCACATCGGTAACACCATGACGATGCATAAAAGTGGGTGTAGTAGTTAATCCATCTAAAAACCCAAGTTGAAATGCTTTCTCAATTTCTTGATAATCAGCACTGTCTAAATATAATTCCATCTTTTTTTATTTGTTGATTAAAATTTGTTTAACTGTATTTTATATTGTTAAAACTTGTCCGTCCTTCGGCGGATTGTTTCTGGTTACTGGTTTCTGGTTACTGGTTTCTGTATTTTACTTCTAAATTATGAAATTCAATAACCGGTTTTAAAAATTCCTCCAAATCAAATACACATAATTGACTGGCTGCATCACATTTTGCAGTAGCAGGGTCGGGGTGCGCTTCAATAAAAATACCGTCCACTCCTGCAGCTACTCCGGCACGTGATAGTACCGGTAAATATTCGCGTGCACCTCCACTTGGGTCGGCACTAGGGATACCGTATTTTCTAATAGAATGGGTAACATCAAACACAATCGGATAACCCGTTTTTCCCATTTCATAAAAACTGCGCGGATCAACGATTAAATCGTTATATCCAAAGGTATATCCTCGCTCTGTCAGGATAATTTGGTCATTTCCGGCATCAACTGCTTTTTGAGCCGGTTTTACCATATTTTCAGGGGCTAAAAATTGACCATGTTTAATATTCACTACTTTTCCTGTTTTTGCCGCAGCCGTAACAATCGACGATTGCATACAAAGATATGCAGGAATTTGGATTACATCCAATACTTCGGCAGCAGGCGCAGCTTGTGTATGATCATGAATATCAGACAATACGGGAAAACCAAATTGCTCTTTTACTTTTTGCAGAATTTTTAAACCTTCGTCAAGTCCCGGACCGTGAAAAAAATCCAATGCACTGCGGTTATCTTTAGTAAATGACGATTTATAGATTACCGGAATTTTTAATTTCTCGGATATTTCTTTCAGCATTTCGGCAGTTTTCATCATAATACTTTCATCTTCAATCACGCAAGGTCCTGAAATTAAAAATAATTCATCGGCACCACATGCTATATCACCTACTTTTACAATTTTTTTACTCATAATTTATTATTTCTCAAATCTGTTTTTTCTGTTTAATTTCCTTTATTAAATAACAACTCCTTCGTTTTGTAAACTTTGATATCCAAGTTCTGAGCTCCTTAACTTTCTACATCCTGTAAAACAAGTCTTTAATCATATCTAATGTAACTTTTTCTTTCCAATCTTCACCAATGGCATGATCCCACATGTGGCTTAAAGCATAAGAAATTTCAGCCATACGCGTTACCTGTTCGTCTGTCCAATCCTTTGACATGTTTTTAGGTAAATCAATTCCATGTTTTATTACCATTTTCTTAAAATCACCAACAGCATCGGGATAATAATCTTCCAAAACATTAAAAGCAATGCAGTTTGCCAATCCATGACGTGTACCCAAAACATAAGATAAACCGTAAGATAAAGCATGACAAACGCCTACCTCTGAGTAACTTAGACTTAATCCGCCAAATAAGGAGGCAACCATTAATTTTTCAGAGTTTTCTAAAGATTGACCACTGTTTTCGCGCAAAAATACATCTTTACATAATTCAATGGACTGATCGCCATAGGCTTTGGCAAAAGTATTGTATAATCTGCCGCTTGCCGATTCAATACAATGTATATAGGTATCCATTCCTGTATAAAACCATTGATTTTTAGGTACGGTCAAAGTTAATTCCGGGTCTAAAATTAGCTGATTAAATGGAGTCCACTCACATTTTATGCCTAATTTTTTTTCCGGTCCGGTAAGTACGGCAGTCGTAGAACATTCAGCTCCTGTACCTGAAATTGTTGGGATACCCACATGATAAATTCCGGGATTTTTTACTAAATTTAAGCCTTGATATTTTGTAGCAGAACCGGGATTGTTAACCATTACGGATAAGGCTTTGGCAATATCCATAATACTTCCTCCTCCAATACCCACAATTCCCGAAGGAGTTCCTTTTAAATCCAAAATTTCGTCGCGTAAATGATCAATTTGACCGGTTTTGGGTTCATCATGGCTGGCATCAATAAAAAATACCATGTCTTCTTCATAGGCAGGCAGTTGGTTGGCTAATTCCTTACCATCAAAAAAGTCATCAACAATAAAAACAAAGTATTTATTATTTTCAACTCTATGCGGTTTTAAAATACTTTCCAACTGGCTAAAACTACCATTTCCGAATACGATTTTGTCTATGTTTTTAATATTTTTATACACGATTTTTATTTTTAAATGTGTGCAAAATTAAATTATTTCACCGAATAATGAAATTTCCGTAAACTTCAATAAATCTGTAAACCATATTGATTTAAGGAATTTTGAACAATAAAACAAAGCCTCCGTAATAAACGAAGGCTTTTAAGCTAATTTATCCAATCACCCTTTTAATAATTTGAATCATTTCATCTGCTTGCTTATCCATTTCTTCTTCTGTCCATGTTGCACGAACTCCGAGTGAAATAAGTCTTCCGATGACCTCTTGCGATTTGGGTAATTCCAGTTTATTGTAGTCTTGCGGTGCGCCAAAATGATGAATTGCCAAAGGAGCTGCCGAGCGTAATTTCTTTAAATGCTCCCATTGATTAATAAAATGATACATATTTGTGTACCAATAATTACATCCACCCACATCATGATTGGCAAATTCTTTCATTACCTTTTTTGCCATTTCGGTAGTAGGTAAGAAAAAATTTAAGAATGTACCGGAATCACCGTCCGGGTCAGGCATTGGTCTAAATGTCAATTCCGTAATTTGCGAAAGTTTCGCTTTCATATAGGCTTTATTTGCACGCTTTTTGTCTCTTAATTCATTAATTTTACGCATTTGAGCTAAGCCAACCGCTGCATGTAGTTCGCTGATACGGTAATTAAAACCAAGAATCGGATGTTTTTCCATGCCTCGATTATTTCCTACATGGTCATGTCCGTGATCACTGAAATTGTCTGCCAATTTATAGGCTTTTTCATCGTTGGTGATAAATAAGCCGCCTTCTCCGGCAGTAGTAATTTTAAAAAAATCAAAAGAAAAAGCGCCTGTTTTACCAAACAAACCCACTGATTTACCTTTATAAAATGCACCAAGTGCTTGTCCTGCATCTTCTACCAATGTAAGTTTATGTTTATTAATAACCGGCATTATTGCATCCATATCGGCAGCTGCACCAACCATATGCACCAATAGTACAGCTTTTGTTTTTGGTGTAAGGGCTTTCTCAATCCCTTCGGCACTTAAACATAAATTTTCATCTATTTCGGCAAATACAGGCAATGCTCCGGCAAAAATTACCGCTTCAATAGTGGCAATATAAGTAAAAGGCGGTACAATTACTTCATCGCCATGCCCTATACCTGCTGCTGCAAGCGCTGTTGCAACGGCAGTTGAACCACTTGATACGGCATGAGCAAATTTAGCTCCTGTAAAAATTTCAACTTCTTCTTCCAACTCACGGGCTTTCCAGTGCCCTTGTCTCATTTCTTCATGATTGTAACGAAAAAGCGCTCCGGTTTCCAAAACGTCCATTACTTCTTTACGTTCTTCTGCGCCAAATAATTCCATTCCCGGCATAATGTTTATTTTTAAAAGATTAATATTCTATTTTGCAAAACAAAGGTAGTAAATAATATAGCTAATCTTAAAATTAAAGAAGTTAAAATTTCTTAATATCCCAATTCTTTATTCTAAGAATTAGGCAAGCATAACATTTTTTCTTATTTTTGCACTAATTAAAATAATCTATTAATATACATATATAATCATTTAAAAATCAAAAAGATATGTCAGAAAAAACTGCAAAAATTATTTGGACCAAAATTGATGAAGCGCCTGCTTTGGCAACTTACTCTCTTTTACCCATTGTGAATGCTTTCACTAAAGCTGCCGGAGTTCAGGTTGAAACAAAAGATATTTCGCTTGCCGGTAGAATTATCGCAAATTTCCCTGATAATTTAAAAGACGAGCAAAAAATTCCTGATTATTTGGCAGAACTTGGCGAATTAGCCCACAAACCCGAAGCCAACATTATAAAACTACCCAATATCAGTGCTTCAATACCTCAATTACAAGCTGCAATTAAAGAATTACAAGAAAAAGGATACGATTTACCGGATTTTCCCGAAGAACCTAAAACAGAGGAAGAAAAAGCACTTCGCGAACGTTTTGCAAAAGTATTGGGCAGTGCGGTAAATCCGGTGTTGCGTCAAGGAAATTCTGATCGTAGAGCAGCCGATTCCGTAAAGAAATTTGCACAAAAAAATCCGCATAAAATGATGAAAGATT
This sequence comes from Bacteroidales bacterium, assembly GCA_021647685.1. Lineage (GTDB taxonomy): Bacteria > Bacteroidota > Bacteroidia > Bacteroidales > NBLH01 > NBLH01. Next base: position 114 of record JAKIUH010000087.1, on the reverse strand, counting down.
GGCCTGAAAATTCAAAAACTCATGTTGCATACATGAATTCAGGTGATTTTTACGGAAATGAAAAATCGGTAAATTTAACAGCCGATACAGATTTTAAAATTGAATTACATACCG
>JAKIUH010000497.1 GCA_021647685.1 Bacteroidales bacterium | reverse complement strand
AAAATCATTGCTTAAACTATTGGTGTCTTCTGTATTTTTTAAAATAATAAATTCTTTTGTTTCAGGCTTATAAATATTTACGCCTCCGCCATAAGTTGCCAGCCAAAGCATCCCTCGATTGTCTTCAATAATACTCCAAATCCGATTGTTACTTAAATCTGAATTTTCACTTGTAATGGGTTCAAATTTTTCCTTTTCGGGATAAAACCGGCAAAAGCCTCCACCATCAGTAGCTATCCAAAATCTGCCTTTACTGTCTTCTAAAATATCGCGTACATGATTATTACTCAAACTGTTTGGGTCGCTTGGCTTATTCATGTAATGAATAAAGCGGTTTTGTTTTTTAATAAATAGATTTAACCCGCCTAAAACAGTTCCTATCCAAATTCTTCCTTTGCTGTCTTGATAGATATTACGTACTTGGTTATTACTCAGGCTGTTTTCATCGTATGGATTATGCCTGAAAAGGCTCAATTCTTCCGCTGCACGATTCCATTTATCAACTCCACCCAGAGAACTGCCTATCCATAAAATATTTTCTTTATTTTGATACAGCGATAAAATATTGTTGTTTTGCAAAGAACTGCGTATGGCGGGGTCATTCATATAAGATGTAAATTCATTTTTCTTTTTATCATAACGGCATAATCCGCCTTTCTGCGTTCCAATCCAAACAATTTGGTCATTATCAATAATAATTGAAGTGATGATATTGCTGCTCAAACTGTTTTTGTTATTATTTTTACGATAAATAGTATAGCTGTTGTTTTGGGTATTAAAAGCAATCATTCCGTTATTTGAACCCAACCAAAGTATTTGTTCATTATCAATTGCGCCGGATAGCAAGGAGTTTAATTTTTTATTTTCAGCACCTTTGTCTTTAAAATGAAAAAATGAAAATTTACCGCTTTCTTTATTAAATTTGCATAATCCATTGTTGGTAGCTAACCATAAGATATTGTCATTCGCAGGGACAATACAATTGATAAAATTTTTATCTTTATTTTTAAAATCATATCTTTTAAAAGTTTTTTCAATCCTATCCATACGGTTTAACCCTGACGATGTAGCTATCCATAAGTATTTATTATCGCCGCTTATATAGCGAACATTATTTGAACTAATGGAATGAGTATTGTTTTTGTTGTGGGAGTAGGTTGTAAAACGGTCAAAAGTTTCGTCAAAAGCACAGAGACCGGCACCGCGTGTTCCAATCCAAAGTTTGCCGCCATACTCAGGTTTATCCACATAAAGATAATTAAGTACATTATCCGAGATAGAGTTACTGTCGGTAGGATTATTACGGTAAATACTAATATTGTATCCATCGTATTTATTTAAACCGTCGAGTGTGGCAAACCACATAAATCCTTTATTATCTTGCACAATACTGTAAATGGAACTTTGCGATAAACCATCTTCAAGTGTAATGTGTGCAAACTTTATATTGGGAGCTTGAGCAACAAGAAAATTTGCTTGTAAGATAATAAATAAGAGTAAAAAATAAGATTTTATTCTTTTTAAAATTATAAAAAATGAATAGCCCATTGTAGAAATTTTCATATTGTGTTTCTGCATATAAAAGTACAATTACTTATCTTGTTTTACAAATGTTGTGATTGGAATATTAAAAAAATAATGGTTTGGTTTACTGCTGCAAATAAGACTTTGCAAATAGTACAATTTACATACCAAAAAGAGAGGTATGTGTATGTTTCTATTATGAACTTTTTTTATGCAAAGCATAATAATGCAGCTAAAATTGTATCTTTGCATTTTGTAAACCTGTTTTTATGCGACAAAATAATGAAATGAAGCTGGGTGATGCAATTAAGGCATACCTGAAAGCATTAGGTCTTGAACGTAAAATGCTCGAACACCGATTAATTAATTCTTGGGGAGATACCTTAGGCAATGCAGTGGCAAAAAACACAAGCAATTTATATATACATAAAGGCGTTTTATTTGTAGAATTGCGTTCGGCATTAATTCGTCAGGAACTTTTAATGATGAAAACTGCTTTAATTGAGCGTTTAAATCAAAATGTCGGACAAAAAATTATTACAGATATTGTTTTTCGATAATTTGATGTATAGTATTTATGATAAATCTGAAACCACTTAAATATATTTTATTATATAATTCAAAACTATTCTAAATAGTCCAATCAAAGCATGAACTTTATCATAAAACACCACTTTGTGTTGTATGATTTTGATGCTGTTCTATCGGTAACATTTCGCACAAAAAAAGGCGAGAATTTATTCTCGCCTTTCCTTAATTAGTTTTAATCTTTCGACTAGTAATCCATTTCATCACCATCAAGAGTGAATGTTAAAGGAGTGTTAGCAC
>JAKIUH010000086.1 GCA_021647685.1 Bacteroidales bacterium | reverse complement strand
TAATTATCGCCCTTATCACATGATTTATGAAAAAGGAAATTTTTATTTAACCATTCCGCCTAAAAAAACTACTGTTTTGTACAAAAACTTTGACAGCGATTTTATTTCACCCGTTGATTGGATTGCTGTTTTTGCTCAGCCGGAAAATTTTGAAAAAATAGTAAATGATACTTTAAATAAAGTGCGTATTGAAGATGTTCAATACAAAAATAAAAACTGTAAAAAACTAAGCATTAAGTTTCCTAAAGATGCAAAAGGAAATATTGCTTTTTGGACTTTTGTTATCGATGAAAATTTGGTTCCTCTTTGGGCAATGTTTCAATTAAAAACCGAAGATTATACCTATTTTGATGAAATTACTTTTACCGATTACAGTTTTAACGATGTAAATCTTGCCAAACTCAAAGAAAAACAAAAGCAGATTTTTGTAGAGAACCCGGTGGAAGAAGCTAATGATACAGAAGAATCCAGTTTAGAGGCAATGTTGCATGTGGGCGATTCGGCACCTTTATTTGACGGTTTATATTACGGCAATCAAAAAAGTTTTAAGTTAGCTGATTACATCGGTAAAAATGTGATTATTGTAGATTTTTGGTACACGCATTGTCCGCCTTGTGTACGTGCTATGCCTGCTCTTTCAGGTTTATATGATGAGTTTAAAGACAAAGGTTTGTTGATTTTAGGTTTAAACTCAGTAGATAACCGACCCCATAGTTTATCTAATTTGGATAAATTTTTGCAAAAACGGAAAATCAGCTATCCGGTAATCATGACCCAACCAACCGTAGGTTTAATGTATAAGATAAAAGGCTATCCAACCATGTATTTACTTGATAAATCCGGTAAAATTGTTTATGTTGAAGTGGGCTTTAATGAAGAAAAATTTGAGGTAATGAAAGCAAAAGTTGAAAAATTATTAGATGAATAAATAGCCTGGCACTGAAAGGGTTTCAAACCCTTTCAGGAATTTGTTTTTACAAAAATTAACATTTGAATAAAATCCTTTCCATATTAATTATCGGTTTATTTTTTCAAAATATCTATGCACAAAAAAAGCCCATTAAACTACAACTTATTTACGAAGTAAATAATCCTGAGAATTTTCACTTTAAAAAAGATGAATTTTTATTGAAAGACAGTACTGAAATTTATAAGAAACTTCAACAAATAAAGTCTTTACTCATTAAAAAATCATATCTCTCGGCAAGTATCGACAGTATTGTTAAAGACAGCTCACGCTATTATGCCTATCTTTTTATTGGCAATAGTTATCATTGGCAATTAAATACAGCCGGTATTCCAAGACATGAGCTAAAATCGGCAAACATTACTAAAAAATCATACAACGGACAAAAAATAAAGATAAATACTTATTTAAAAAATAGACAAAAATTACTTCAGTATTATGATAATCAAGGCTATCCTTTTGCCGAAACTTATATCGACAGTATTCTTATCAGCAACAATTATATTTCAGGCAAGCTGAAAATTAACAAACAAACCAAGTTTTATATAGATACCGTATATATAAAAGGTAAAATAAAGCTATCTCCTAAATTCATTTATCATAATATCGGTATAAAACCCGGTGATGTTTTTTCCGGTGAAAGTTTATCGCAAATTGATGCAAATATTCAACGTTTAAATTTTGTAAGCATGATAAAACCGGCAGAATTGGAATTTTTTCCGGCTAAGGCTGATTTATATTTGTATTTAAAAAAGCAAAAATCAAATTTTTTTAGTGGAGTACTTGGTTTTGCAAATAGTGAAAACAGCAACCGTTTAAAACTTACCGGAAATATTGCACTGGACTTAGATAATTCTTTCACAATCGGTGAAAATATTTCTCTGCGTTGGGAAAGTTATGCCGACAGTTCGCAATACCTATTTACTTATCTGAAACTTCCTTATTTATTTTTTCTTCCAATAGGCATTTCTGCCAATTTTGAGTTGGATAAAACAACAATGGATTACTTGAATATGAATTACAGCTTTTCTCTGTCTTACGATTTTAGTTCCGGCAATGGAGTAAACCTTTATTACCGGCACAAGCAAAGTTTTTTGATTAATCAGGACACATCTGAAACCATTGCAAATACAAACAATACTACCTTTGGTATGCAAATGCACACAGACAATACACAAGCTTCGCCCATACCCTTGAGCGGCTATAAAATCAGTATTTCCACAGGTTATGGAAACCGCAGTACAGGGAAAATTCAAGAAAGTATTTTTGAAGCAAATCTGTATGCTGCCTATTATTGGCAGATAAATCAATATTTCAATTTGTTTCTCCGCAATGTATCGGCTGGAGTTTTTAATAAAACCGGGTTTTACGAGAATGAAATGTTCAAACTCGGAGGCATTAAAACTGTTCGTGGTTTCGATGAAAAATCCTTATTGGCAAGCACATACACTATTTTTACATTTGAACCGCGCTTTTTTATCGATGAGTATTCTTTTTTGTCTGTTTTTGCCGACTATGTTTATTTCAATACCTTTGGTATTGAAACACAAACAATAAATTCAGCTATAGGATTAGGTGTAGGTTTTAATATAAATACAAAAGCCGGAATTTTCAATCTGAATTTTGCAATAGGCAGTCTGAACAGACAAGCATTTCAAATCAGTAATACAAAAATACATGTGGGATATACAGCAAGGTTTTGATTGATATGTTTTTTGATAAATCTTAATACAATTAGCAGCCCGTTTTAATAAAGTAATCCAAACAGCCATAAGGGTAATTTATTATTGAAACTGTACTTAATATCATCAGCTACTACAAAAGAGTTTTTTACATTGGCAATTTGTTTGAATTTTTTCCCTTTTCCACCAATTTCAAAAGTATATTTATCATTTATAATAAAATCTCCTTTGTGTGGATATTTCAAGCTGTTTCCGCTCATTGTTATTTGATTAACAAAAAAAGTTTCTCGCATGTTGCCAATATCAGGGTTTTCATTCATTGCATACATAATATTGCTGTTGTGCAAATATACCTTTTCCGGCTTGGCAAGTTGTCCGTCTCCTTTTTTATCCGATGTCAGCAGATAAATAATTTCTGCTTTTGCTAAATGGTTCATGTATTGCAGCAAAGTATTTCGGTGTACACCAAGTGCCTTTGCTATATCCGATATGTTTGGTTTAAAAGGTGAAGATGCTGAAATAATCCCCAACAGCCTTTTCATTTTTGCAATATTGCTAATCTCAATATTCTTTGTTTGTGGAATATCTACATCTAAAACAGTTTCTATAATTTGCCGTAATTTTTCATGATATCTATTCGTATTTTTTGCAAAAAAAGGATAACTACCGTACTTCAAATATTTTTTAAAAAGTGGTAAAGGCTCTATTTTTGAACAAGTTTCATTTGTTATATCTATATGATTTTCAATTATTTTATCTAAGCTGTATGATTTTAGCTTAACTTTTGCATGAAACTCCACAAATTCGCGAAAAGACATTTCCGGCAAGTGGTAAACGATTATTCTACGACTTAAATCGGCATAAGAGCGGAAAATTTCCAATATTGAAGAACCGCTGATTACAATTTTTAAATCGGGATAATTATCGTAAAGGTTTTTTACTTCAATTGACCATGTAGGATATTTATGCACTTCGTCAAGAAACAGATATTTTCCTCCGTATTCAATAAATTTCTCGGCTAAATCTACTAAGCTGTTTTCATAGAAGTATATATCATCAAGGCTTGCATATAAAGTTTGATTCTTTAAGGGCAAATTTTCTTTTATGTATTGAAACATTAGAGTTGTTTTGCCTGAACCGCGTGCCCCGACTATGGCAATTAGTTGTTCGCTCCAATCAATTTTGTCAATCAAACCTCGTTTAAAATCCAATGATATGCGTTTAATGTTTTGTCTGAATAATTTGAATAGGCGGTCCATGACAATAAATTTTATACAAATGTATAAAATTTATAATAGATTATAAAATTTATTGATTATTTTTTATAATGAACTATAAAATTTATTGATGATTTTTTATAACAGATTGTAAAATTTGTTAAAGCTGATGAAGCAATAAGAATATTATGTATTCTGTATTAAGTTGTTGAATATTAATGATATATTTGCTATAAAATGTGTTTCCTGTAACTGTACTGAATTTTATTTAATATTTAAAGCTACTTCCGCTTAAAAATTCTCTTAAAATTGAAGTTGGCGGAATTTCATCTTCAGGAATATCTTGAAAATAGGATAGAAATTTCAATAATCTTTTGGCTTCGGCATATTCTTTCTCTATTGGATGTACTTGTTTCAATATAGGTTCTGCATGTTTTTTTATAACCCCTAATTCATAAAATAAAGCCGAATTAAACATTACATCACATTCTTCTTGAAAAGGAAATATGTATTTGTCTTCACCTTCTCGAATGCTGGACCATCGGCGTATGGTGTCTAGTGCTGAATAGTTACGGTATTGATAATCACGCACAATTCGCCTTAACATTCGGTTATCGGTTGTGGGTATTCGGTTGTGGTGGTCAATACCTACTTGTGTTAATGCTGAAACGTATATTTTAAACTTCATGTCATCAGTAAATCGTTTCATAAGTTTTGGATTTAGCCCATGAATACCCTCAATAACAAATATAGTGTCTTTGCTGATTGTAATCGGAGCATCGGGAAAATATTTTTTGCCTGCGTGAAAATCAAATTTAGGCATTTTAACCGCTTTCCCTTCTAATAAATCGTGTAAGTTATTGTAAAGCAAATCTAAATCAAGTGCTTCCAAAACTTCAAAGTTGTATTCTCCGTTTTCATCTTTGGGTGTATCTTCACGATTAACAAAATAGTTGTCCAACGAAAGTTGAAAAGGTTTTAAGCCCGCTACTTTTAATTGTATAGAGAGTCTTTTTGAGAAAGTTGTTTTGCCCGATGCTGATGGTCCAGATATGAGTACAATTTTAACTTTATCTTTTCTTTGGCTAATCATATCGGCAATTTGGGCAATTTTTTTCTCATGAAGTGCTTCTGATATTTTTATAAGTTCTCCTGAATTTCCTTCTATCACTTGTTTATTGATATTTCCAATGCTTCCAACACCTATTATATCACCCCAAGTTTTAAATTCACGAAAGATTTCAAACATTTTATTTTGTTCAATAATTGGCTGTAACTCGTCAGGTTGCTTAGGGTTTGGAATACGTAAAAGCATACCATCATAGTAACTTACCAAGTCAAAGACTGTTATGTAGCCGGTTGAGGGCACTAAATAGCCATAAAAGTAATCGGCACATTTATCTAAATAATAAACCGAAGTATAAAATTGCGGACAGGTTTGAAAAAGAAGTATCTTTTCTTCAAAATTATTATTTTTAAAAATTTCGATGGCTTTTTCAACTAAAACCTCATTTCGTTTAAAGGGAATATTGTCTGCTATAATTTTTCGCATACGGTTTTCAATATCCGAAGCAACTTGTAACATATCTCCATTATTAAAACCATTAATTTCGCAATAATACCCTTTTGAAATCGAATGTTCTATTTTAAGATTTTTATCAGGATAAAGGTCTTTAACTGCTTTAATAAGGATGAAAAACAAAGAACGAATATACATTCGCCAACCATCCTTGTGTGTTAGATCTATAAACTCAATAGTTTTCGGTTTGAATATTTCATAATTTAATTCTTCAATTTCATTATTAACCAGAGCTGCCAAAATAGGATAATCAAGTTTGATATTTTGGTCTTTTATTATTTCCATTAAGCTGGTGCCTAAAGGGTAATTTTTTGTTGAATTATTGTTTAAACAGATTATTTCAATACTTTTTCGCATAACTTATTATTTTGTAATTCAGATTCAAAAGTATATATTTTTTTTGTAAAAGTGTTTCTATTCTTTGATTTGAACGGTATTCAATAATTAATTTCTTAAAATATCTTTTTAAAATTGCATCGAATTTATTAATTTTGTTTATATTTGAGCACGAATTGAAATTTATAGAAAATAGCAAATGTTTGATTCATACGATTGGAAAGATAAAATTATTTTAGTAGCTGAGGATGAAGAAATAAACTATTTATTTCTTGAGGAGGTATTGAATAGGACGAGTGCTAAGGTGATTTGGGCAAAGAATGGTCAGGAAGCTGTGGACATGTTTAAAGAAAACCTGGTAGATTTGGTTTTAATGGACTTAAAAATGCCTGAAATGAATGGATATAAAGCCATGAAATTAATCAAAGAAATGAAACCCGATACTCCTGTTATTGCACAAACAGCCTTTGCCATGTCAGGAGAGCGCGAAGAAATACTTGAGTCCGGATTTGACGGATACATTTCAAAACCTATAAAAATTCCATTACTTTTGACAATTATTAATGATTGTTTTGTTAACGAAAGCCATTAAGGTATTTTTCCTAAAATATTAATTTATTGATGTTTTTATTACCGGTTTACCTTATTATTCTTTTGCTGTCATTTTATTTGTTAGCAAAAGTTTGTGATGATTATTTTGTTGAATCACTTGATGAAATAGCTGCAAAACTTAAACTTTCTTCTGATGCTGCCGGTGCAACACTTATGGCTGTAGGGTCTAGTGCTCCTGAACTTTTTGTAGCAATTATTTCGGTTGTTCATCCGGGCGGTCATGAACAAATAGGTATGGGAACAATTGTGGGTTCAGCAGTTTTTAATTTAATTGTTATTACCGGTGTTGTTGGACTTGTCGGGCAATTTTCCGTGAACAAAATGATTATTTTGCGCGATTTGCTATTTTATTTGGTTGGTGTTGTTTTTCTTTACTACGTATTTTTAGACGGTAATATTAGTTTGATGGAAGCTGTATTGTTTCCTGTACTCTATATAATCTATGTTATCTTAGTGGTTCGTTGGAAAAATATCTTTCCTTTTAAACCGGAAGTAAAAATAATAAGTCAAAAAAAAGAAAAACCACAAACAAAAAAGATTATAGCTCCTTTGCTGGGCGCTTTACAGAAGTTTGTTCAACCGGTAGATTATATTGTTGATAAGATTTTTATTTATAAAAAAAGCGTTCTTTTTGTTTTTTTAATGTCTATTTTTTTAATCGGACTATTAAGTTGGGTACTTGTTGAAAGTGCCATTCAGATATCAGAAATAATGGATATTCCAGAAGCATTTATCGCTTTAACTGTTTTAGCTATTGGCACATCAGTGCCTGATATGCTTTCTTCGGTAATAGTTGCCAAGCAAAAACGTGGTGGGATGGCAGTTACCAATGCCATCGCTTCGAATATTTTTGATGTTTTAATAGGAATGGGGATACCTTTTATTATTATGATTATCATGTATGGAAAAAAAATTTCCATAAAAACGGATGAACTGATTTCTTCAACGGGCTTATTACTTCTTTCTATAATCGGAATGTTGATATTATTAATGGTTAATAGATGGAATATTGGCAAAAGGATGGGCATTTCATTAATCCTTTTTTATCTTGCATTTCTGGTTTTTGAATTTCTTACTATGACGAGCTAAAATAATTTTATCATTATTTTTACGTTATTTTCCTGATACAGTACTATTATTGTATCGTTCATTTTTAAATTAACTCTTATGAAATTTTTTTTAATACAATTATTATTTGTTCTATTCGGAACATCTCTTATTTTTTCACAGACAAATGTGAAAATTACCGGGAATATTCAAAATAAAGGTAATTTTGATAAAATATACCTCGAAGATATTGTTACGCAACAAGAATTAGCTTCAACAGATTTATCTGATAAAGGTGATTTTTCTTTGGAAGCAACCGTTGATAAAGCAAATTTTTATCGTTTAAGGCTAGATCAAGAAAACTATCTGATTCTTATTATCGAACCCAATGAAAATATTTCGGTAAAAGCAGACGTTAAGGAACTTTACAGTCCTGAAATTAAAGGTTCAAAAAATTCATCACTCATTTATTCAACCTTTAAGTCTTCGCAAGAATTTGATGAAAAAATTGAAAAATATGCTCAAAAAGTTCAGAAAGAAAAACAAGTATATTTACGTAAGTTTATACTTGATAATCTAAATTCACTTTCTACTTTATTTTTTATTGATGAACTTTCTATTGAAAATGATTTTGATGTTTATAAAAAATTAGATAAAAGTTTATACGCTAAATATCCTGATAATTTTTTGGTTTTAGAACTTCATAAAAAAGTACAAGGTGCTGATTTTTTATCAATAGGCTCGGCAGCACCTGAAATAGATTTGCCAAATCCGGAAGGGGTTAATATAAAACTTTCGTCACTGCGCGGTAAATATGTTTTAATTGATTTTTGGGCTGCATGGTGCCGACCCTGTCGTTTTGAAAGTCCTAATATGGTTAAACTCTATGATACATACAATAAAAAAGGATTTGAAATTTACAGTGTTTCCCTTGATAAGACAAAAGAAGCATGGGTAAAAGCAATACAGCAAGATGGGCTAGGTAAATGGACACACGTGAGTGATTTACAGTATTGGAATAGTGCAGCAGGTCGTGATTATGGCGTTGAATCAATACCATTTACTGTTTTGATTGATAAAGAGGGAAAAATTATTGCAAAAGGCTTAAGAGGGGAGGATTTAGAAAAAAAACTCGCTGAAATTTTTAATTAACCCTCAACATCTAAAATGAAATCGTTATGAAAGAATGTTGTTTGAGGGTTTAAGGTATGATTAATAAAAAAGCTGCAGAATAATTTGCGGCTTTTTTAATAGATAATTTGTAATTTGTATTACAAATTACAAAAAAATTATTATTTTTGAATGATAATTATCAATCAATTTTAAGTTTATTAACGTTTTAATTATGAGATACTCTATCGCTTTTTTTATTGCAATAATGATGTTTTTTTCCTGTAAACCATCCAAAAAAACGGTTGATTTAATAATTTATAATGCAAAAATATATTCTGTAGATACTAATTTTTCAATTTATGAAAGTTTTGCAGTTGAAAATGGGAAATTTATAGCCTTAGGAAGTAGTGATGAAATTTTAACTAATTATTCGGCAAAAGAAAAAATTGATATGGGCGGAAAAACCGTTTATCCCGGATTTTATGATGCTCATTGCCACTTTTACGGATATGGGCTGAGTTTGCAAAATGTGGATTTAAGAGGCACAAAATCTTTTGATGAGGTGGTGAGGAAAGTGAAAGATTTTGCTGATACCCACCCTGATAACGAATGGATATTAGGACGTGCATGGGATCAAAATGATTGGGAAGATAAGGAGTTTCCTGAAAATACTCAACTCAATAAACTTTTTCCTGACAAACCTGTGGTTTTACGAAGAGTTGATGGTCATGCTTTGATTGCTAATGATGCAGCTTTGAAAGTTGCCGGAATAGATGCAAACACACAAGTAACCGGTGGGAAGATTATGTTAAAAAAAGGTAAACCAACAGGTGTTTTAGTGGATAATGCTATGGATTTACTGTTTCAGTTTGCTCCTGATGAAAATAAGCAACTTGCAGAACAGGCTTTGCTTGATGCTCAAAAAAACTGTTTTGCCGTAGGATTAACATCAGTTGATGATGCCGGTTTGAGCAAATCAACAGTTTTATTAATAGATAGTTTGCAGAAATCCGGTAAATTGAAAATCCGAATTTATGCCATGCTTAATCCGACTAAAGAAAATGCTGATTATTTTATTGCAAAAGGGATATATAAAACTGATTTTTTAAACGTGCGATCAATAAAACTTTATGCTGATGGAGCACTTGGTTCGCGTGGAGCTTGCTTATTACACCCTTATCATGACGATCCCGGGAATTACGGTTTTTTAATTTCAGGTATAGATTTCTTAGACAGTTTATGTCATTTGGCTTATGAAAATAACTATCAAATTAATACCCATGCAATTGGTGATTCTGCAAATCGTGTAATGCTAAATTTATACGGTAAATATTTAAAAGGCAAAAATGATAAACGTTGGCGAATTGAGCATGCACAAGTAATTGCTCCCGAAGATTTTAAATTGTTTAATGAGTATTCTGTAGTTCCTTCTGTGCAACCAACACATGCAACTTCAGATATGTATTGGGCAGAAGCTCGTTTGGGAAGCGAGCGTATTAAGTATGCTTACGCATACAAAAATTTATTAAACCAAAACGGTTGGATTGCTGCCGGAAGTGATTTTCCTGTTGAAGAAATAAACCCTTTATTTGGATTTTATGCAGCAGTTGTACGTAAAGATCAAAACAATTGGCCGGAAAACGGTTTTGAACCGGAAAATGCAATTAGCAGAGAAGAAGCCTTAAAAGCAATGACAATTTGGGCTGCAAAATCTAATTTTGAAGAAAATGAAAAAGGAAGTATTGAACTTGGTAAGTTTGCCGATTTTGTTGTTACAGATAAAGATATTATGGCATCTGTCCCGGAAACCTTATACAAAATTAAAGTTTTAAACACTTTTATTAATGGAGCAAGAGTTTATTCTGCTCAATAACAATATTATTAGAAATGATTTTAGTAGCGGATAGCGGATCAACAAAAACCGATTGGAAATTTATGGGAGAGGATAATTCATTTTTGTTCCAAACCTCAGGTATCAATCCGTTTTATATGAGTGATGAGCAAATCTTTACTGAATTGAAAGATGAGGTTCTATCAAAAGTAAATAATTCCTTAGCAAAGATTTATTTTTATGGAGCCGGTGTTGTTGGAGAGCAAAAAATACGGATGGAGCACATTTTAAGTAATGTTTTTTCTGGTGTTCAGGCTTTTGCCGAAAGTGATTTATTAGGAGCTGCAAGAGCTTTGTGTGGAGATGAAGCAGGTATTGCTTGTATTATGGGAACAGGTGCAAATTCTTGTTTATATGATGGAATTAGAATTGTTGATAATATCCCACCCTTAGGTTTTATTCAAGGTGATGAAGGAAGTGGTGCTGTGCTTGGTAAACAATTAATAACAATGTACTTAAAACGTGAGCTGTCTGATGCACTTGCTGAAAAGTTTCGTGAAAGATATAATTTGGATACAGCTAACATTTTAAGAAAAGTTTATCAAGAAGCTTTTCCAAACAGGTTTTTAGCAGGTTTTTCAAAGTTTATTTATGAACATATAGAGCATGAGCAAATGTATCAATTGGTATATAACAGTTTTAATGAATTTTTAGAACGGAATGTTTATAAATATACGAATTATCAAAAAATGAATATTCATTTTGTTGGCTCGGTTGCTTTTTATTTCAAAAGCATTTTACAATCAATATTTAATGAAAATAATTTGAAAATGGGAAAAATTATTAAAAGTCCCTTAAATGATTTAGCAAATTACCATTTGAAACATCTATAAAATTTTATAAAGAATGCAAAAACAGAAAGAAAATAATGTAACAGAAGCACCTTCAAATTTCAACCATTTGGAAAAGATGGAAATAGATGAACTTTTGAAGAATATTAATAAAGAAGATGGTACGGTACATATAGCAGTTCAAAAAACAATTCCACAAATAGAAAAGTTAGTAAGAAAATTAGTTAAACGCATGAAAAAAGGGGGACGCTTATTTTATATAGGTGCAGGAACAAGCGGACGATTGGGTATCCTTGATGCTTCTGAAATACCTCCTACCTATGGGATGCCGCATGGCAAAGTAATCGGTTTAATCGCGGGAGGTGATGAAGCTATTCGGAAAGCTGTTGAATCAGCAGAAGATGATTTTGCCCAGGCGTGGAAAGACCTAAAAGAGTATGGTATTAATGAGCTGGATACGCTTGTGGGAATTGCTGCTTCGGGTACTACTCCATACGTAATTGGCGGTTTACGCGATGCACGGGCAAATGGTATTTTAACAGCATGTATTACTTGTAATCCCGATGCTCCGGTAAGTAAAGAAGCGGAAATTGCCATTGAAGCTATTGTGGGACCGGAGTTTGTTACAGGAAGTACACGCATGAAAGCAGGAACTGCTCAAAAGATGGTTTTGAATATGATTTCAACGACCACAATGATTAAATTGGGCCATGTAAAAGGCAATAAAATGGTGGATATGCAATTAACCAATAAGAAACTGGTAAAGCGCGGTACTAAAATGATTCAAGATGAGCTGGGCATTTCTTCTAAAGAAGCAAAATCTTTATTGCTTACACATGGTTCGGTTCGTGATGCTGTAGATTTTTATAAACAAAATAATAACATGTCTGTCGTTTAATTTTTTTTATCTGTTTGTTCTCCTAAACTTATATCAAGAGCATAATGAAACATCCATCCACCAGCTGGCGGACACAGGGACATGATTATTTAGCTGCAAAAATAAGCAAAACCCTTGATTTTAGTGGATGT
>JAKIUH010000085.1 GCA_021647685.1 Bacteroidales bacterium | reverse complement strand
ATTGGTTTGCAAGGTCTTTACCTTTGGTAAGTAATTCCAAACTTACATCTGCAACTGTATTGTCCTCTATTTCACAATATACAAAAACGTTTCTCATTTTTTTTTGTGTTTTATTTGAGACTCTTTGATATCACTTATTAACCAAAGGTCTTATTATCCTATTGTATGGTTTTCAATCAATTCTTTAATAAATTCTTCCAACTGCTCGTCTGAAGTATCAATTTGCTTGGCTTCTTTTGCTGCCAAAACAATATTTTCCACTTTTTTAACTTTTGTTGGTGAGCCTGATAGACCAAGCCATTTTACATCTGCTTGGATATCGTCAACACTCCATTCTTCAATTAATAAATACGGTCGTTTCTCAACCAGTTCTTTACTGAAATCGTCAGCATTTTGCATTTCTGTTTTGGTGAGTGCATATTTGTACTTCATTAAGCGTTTTGCATGACGCGGACGGCAATCGGGTGCCGAGCCGTGTACTGTAATAAGCACAGGCATTGGAGCAGCAACTGTTTCAACACCATTTTCTAAACGGCGCTTAATCATGATTTTCCCTTTTTCAACGGATACAAGCTCTTCTGCATAAGTAATTTGTGGTATTCCTATTTTTTCGGCAGCCTGGGGTCCTACCTGTGCAGTATCACCATCAATTGCTTGGCGACCGGCAAAAATTAAATCAAAATCACCTATTTTTTTTACTGCTTGTGATATTGCATAAGAGGTAGCCAATGTATCCGAACCGGCAAAACGCCTGTCGGTAATTAAGTAGCCTTTGTCGGCACCGCGGTAAATTGCTTCGCGTATAATATCGGCTGCACGCGGTGGTCCCATCGTTAAAATGATTACTTCTGAATCAGGATATTTATCTTTTACCTGTAATGCCAATTCTAAAGCATTTAAGTCTTCGGGATTAAAAATGGCAGGTAAAGCCGCCCGGTTTACCGTGCCGTCTTCTTTCATAGCGTCTTTCCCAACATTTCGTGTATCAGGAACTTGTTTGGCAAGCACAATTATTTTAAATCCGTTCATTCTGTATGGAAATTTGAAATTAAAAATTGTATATGAAGCCGGATAATTCAAAAAAAAAATCAGACCTCAGATTTATTTAGTGACTAAAACCACTGTTTAGCGTGCAAATATAAAATTTTTTAAATACAAAATTTGGCATTCAATTATTTAGAATGTTTATAAATTACTTCTATTTATCCTTATGGTTAATAATCAGTAAATTAACTCATTTTCAGTATTTTATATGCATGCATAGGAAATTGGTTTATCAAATTGTTATTTGGCTAAACCATTTATTGTAAAACTTGAAAAAGAAAGTTTATTGGAATAAAATTCATTAATTTTAAAATTTTTCAATAAATATTTTTGTCTTTCGGATATTAATCTCTATTTTTGCAAGCCGAAATTTAAAGAATTTAAGCGAATAATATAAAATATACAGCAATGAAAAAAGGCATACATCCGGAAGAATACAGATTGGTTGTTTTTAAAGATATGTCAAACGAGCATACTTTTATAACAAAATCAACTGCAAAAACAAAAGATACCATTGAAATTGATGGTGTAACTTATCCTTTGGTAAAATTAGAGATTTCAAATACCTCACATCCTTTTTATACAGGTAAAATGAAACTTGTGGATACTGCAGGACGTGTTGATAAGTTTATGAATCGCTATAAAAAGCACATGGAGAATAAGAAAAAATAATTTATATTTTTCCGTAAGATATTTAAGCCTCGATTTTTCGGGGCTTTTTTGTTTTACTTTGTTTCCTCAGTTAATATATTGAAAAACCTTCAAATGTCCCAACATACGATTTGAATTTTCTAAAACTTTTGAATGCCCAACGAGTTTCAAAACGTTTAGAAAAATGAAAAATCTATATCTATTTAACCTTACCATATTCAAAATGCTTTCCTCTTAAATATAGCCGGCAGCATTTTATAAAGACTGCGTTACGTACCTGTACGATCTTAAAGCAATAATCAACAGTAAAGGTATAA
Organism: Bacteroidales bacterium; assembly: GCA_021647685.1. GTDB lineage: Bacteria > Bacteroidota > Bacteroidia > Bacteroidales > NBLH01 > NBLH01. The sequence continues at coordinate 10,266 of JAKIUH010000085.1, read as the reverse complement.
TGGCATAATCCAATACTTGGGGAATCAGCCACCAAAAGGGAAAAATTAAAATTGCCAAGCTACCTGTTATTAAAAAATAATATTTCAAAAATGCCGGTTTCTTTTTCATTAATAATAAAAATGCAATAAAAAAATGGGGAGGCAAAGCCCATAAAAGATTCCAGTTTTGAACAACGGCTGTATGGTCGGTTGCTGTCCACACTAAAAATAAGATTATCCCTACAATTCCAATGATAAAAAAGAATATAAAATCAAAGATTTTATATATTTTCTGCTTTTTATATTCAAAGTAGAACAAAATTAATGCTGTAAGAAACAATGTCCAAAACAGGGTTGATGGACGTAAAATAAAAGCAGTTGTCGTATCATTTTCTGTTTGTACAAAAAGTTTTTGACTGTGTTTTACAAAAGGAATTAATTTACCGTTTATTTTTATGGTGGCACCGGCTGCTGCTTTTTCCAAATAATCCGGTAAAAACATAGTTTCTCTAAAAGTAGCTTTGCGATCAATTACGGCTCCAAGAATTAAATTAATCCCAAATCGTGACCAATAATGTTCCTGTAAATAAGGCATTAGCAAATCTCTAAACGATAAACTGTCTTTATAATCCGGATTAAAATGTAAATCTTTTCCCAATTCATTTTCTAAAACATCCCGTACACGGGTAGCACAATTATCAAAAAAGAAATCGTACTTATAAAATTTATTTTCAGGACGCGCATTGTATTGCAAGAAGTCAAACAGTTTTTGCTTTTGTTCAACTGTCAAATTCAAAATTTGCTCATTTACACTTCGGTTTTGCCTTTGGTATGAATAAATAAAATTTCTAAAATAGCCAACCGAAAGCATGTAATTAAGTTTTCCTCGGACAAATTTCACATAAAATCCGGGTTCGTCAAAATCAAAGGTACCGTAGTTATATACCCAATCAATCCGGTGTGCCGGATCTTTTACCCGAACAGCATTGTGCCCGAATACCGAATACAATTCTTCGCCGGGTGCACAAGTTATCAAGCTAATCTGAGCTTGAGGTGAAAGCTTTTGGGCATTTGCCCCGATTGGGAAAATTATAAGAATTAGAAAAAAAAGATATTTTGTGCGCATTTTTATTAAAATGATTAATTTTCAGCCAAAGTAATAAAATTTTCAGAAATTTATTCAGCTCACAGCAATAAAAAAGTGCCTGTCGGCTAAAATAGGACAGACACTTCATTACCAATACTTATTTTATTCCAAGCCCTGCTTTTTCACAAAATCACTTAATATCCGGTCTAAATTAGGCTCGCCAATTTCTTGCAAATCATAATATACACGGGTATTGGGTTTATTAATTTTTACAATACGGTTTAAGTCAATAGGAGTACCAATAACCACGGCATCGCAATCTGTTTTATTAATGGTCGATTCAAGATCTTTAAGTTGCTGTTCGCTATAACCCATTGCCGGCAATAAAGCACCAATATTCGGATAAATTTTGTAGGTTTCAGCCAATTTACCAACGGCATATTCACGCGGGTCAATAATTTCGGCAGCACCAAATTTTCGAGCGGCAACCGTACCGGCTCCAATTTTCATTTCTCCATGCGTTAAGGTAGGTCCGTCTTCTACAACCAAAACACGTTTGCCTCTGATAATTTCAGGTTTATCCACTTTAATGGGCGATGCACCGTCAATAACCAAAGCATTGGGGTTTACTTTGGCAATACTCTCGCGAACCGTTTGTATGCCTTCGGGCGATGCAGAATCCATTTTATTAATCACAATGGCATCGGCAAGTCGTAAATTAACTTCACCCGGATAATAAGCCAGTTCATGTCCCGGACGGTGCGGGTCGGCAACAGTAATGGTTAAATCGGGTTTATAAAACGAAAAATCATTATTTCCTCCATCCCAAAGAATTACATCGCAACCATCGGGGTCGTTTTCCGCTTCGCGCAAAATGGCTTCGTAATCAACGCCGGCATAAATAACATTTCCGCGTACAACATGAGGTTCATATTCTTCCATTTCCTCAATGGTGCATTTATGTTTAGCCAAATCGGAAACTTCGGCAAAGCGTTGTACTTTTTGAGCGGCTAAATCGCCGTAAGGCATAGGATGACGAATGGCTACTACTTTCAAGCCTTTTGCCATGAGGTATTCAATTACTTTACGCGATGTTTGACTTTTTCCGCAGCCGGTTCGTGTTGCTACTACGGCAATAACCGGCTTGTTGCTTTTTATCATGGTTGAATCCGGTCCCAGCAATACAAAATTGGCGCCGGCAGCATTCACAACGGCACTCATTGCCATTACCCTTTGGTAGGGCACATCGCTGTACGAAAAAATACAATTATTTATTTTATGTTTTTTAATCAATTCCGGCAAATCTTCTTCCGCATAAATTGGAATTCCCTCAGGATATAAATCGCCGGCAAGTTCGGCAGGATACTTTCTGCCATCAATATCAGGAATTTGAGCAGCGGTAAATGCTACTACATTAAACAATTCGTTATCGCGAAAATAGGTATTGAAATTATGAAAATCTCTACCTGCAGCACCGATGATAATAACGTTTTTTCTCTTCATAATAATTGGGTTTAAAGTTCATTATGTACAAATATACATTTTTTTATGCATAAAATTTTTAAATAAACTATGTTTAGAAAAATATTTCAGATAAGTATTTAGGCAGGTTTTTTGGGCGGCGGACGGGTGTTTCGCTTATAGTCCTCAAAGCCGGAGCCGGCAAAACATCGGCAAAAAAGGAGCTCTGTGTCCGCCGCTCTTTTTTGCCGTGTTTTGCAAGCGGCTCGGCTTTTGCGGGCTATCCGCTTCACCCCCTGCCGCATACCCGTACCACAGCTCTTCAAGGCTGTGAGATTTTAATCTTCACACCTTAAAACTTTTGAACGTCTAAAAGATTTCAAAACGTATAGAATAAATCTAAAAAAGTTAAGCCGTTAGTATCTTTTAAACCGGACAGAATACATTTCGTGTCTTTGAAAACAGTATGCTTGATGCTAATCAATACAAAAATCCAAACAGCCAAAGCGGTATTTTATTCTTAAAACCATATTCTATGTCGTCTGAAACTAAATAAGAATTTGGAATGTGGGCAATTTGTTTTTGAGTTTTATTTTTCCCGCCAATTTCAAAAGTATGTGTATTATCAATAATAAAATCGGCTTTTGCTGGATGCTCAACTTTATGAAAAACAGATAGTTGATTAAAAAAAAACGTTTCCCTCACTGTTCCGGCATTTGCACCTTGGGCTTGTAAGGCAAAAAGCAAGTTGCTGTTATTAAGAAATATTTTTTCGGGCTTTGCCATTTTACTAATTCCCTTTGTATTACTGCGAAGCAACAGAATTAAATGTGCTTTTTCTAAATATGCCAAATATTTTATTAAAGTATCTCGGGTAACACCTATTTTTACACTTAATTTGCTGATATTGGGCTTAAAAGGAACACTTTCGCTAATAACCAGAAGCAACTTTTTAAGATTCATAATTGAACTGTAATCAATTGAATTGAAAGCAGGAAGGTCGGTTTCTAAAATAAGATTAATTATTCTTTGCAAATGACTTTCGTATTCTAATTCTGCTTCGGTAAAAAAAGGATATGCACCAATTTTTGAATAATCATTAAATACTTTTACCGGCTTAATGGTTTTGTTTATTTCTCGAGCAATTTCTTTATGATTTTCAAGAATTTCGGCAAGCGAATATGCATTGTGCCGTATGCCGTATTTTATTGAAACGTATTCTCTGAGCGACAAAACCGGAAGTTGGTAAATTACTGCTCGTCTGCTTAAATCAGCCTCGCTTTTATCAATTTCAAGAATAGATGAGCCTGTAAAGACGATTTTAAGTTCGGGATAATCATCGTAAATATTTTTAATTTCTCTTGACCAATTGGGATATTTATGAACTTCATCTAAAAATAAATATTTCCCCCCAAATTTTACAAATGTATCCGCCAAATCAATTAGCTTATATTCAGAAAAATATATATTGTCTAAACTTACATACAAGGCTTCGTCCGATAATCCAAAATTTTCTTTTATATATTGCAAAAGCAGGGTTGTTTTACCGGTTCCTCTTGCTCCTTTTATGCCGATCAAACGCCTCTTCCAATTTATTCTTTTCATCAGAAAACGTTTAAAATCAAGCTTCGTATGTTCAATTTTCTTGATTGAATTATTAAATAATTTTTCCATAATTTAAAATTGCATTCTATATTATGCAAATATACATAAATTTTGCCTATCGCAAAAGTCAATTTTATCATCTAAAATCTGCAAATATTAAATTAACTTAAAAATCAGGGCAAATCCTAATAACCTACGAATAAAATTAGGTTTGTATCTTACAGATTTGGAAAATAATGATTTATTTTCCCTGAATTTGAGAGTTCTAATTTGTTAAAACGTCCGACGGACTTCAAAATATATCGAAAAATCCAAATGTTTTACTCCAAAAATCTGTGTAAATCCTATTCATCTTTTGATAAAAGATATTTTTTATACTTTTATCCTCAGAAATTAATATTTTACTCTGTGAACTTTTTAGCTCATTTGCACTTATCAGGAAATAACGACTTTATTAAAATCGGTAATTTTATTGCAGATTCCGTTAAAGGAAACAGTTACCGGAATTTTCATCTTGAAATTCAAAAAGGAATACTTTTACATCGTAAAATTGATGAATTTACGGATTTACATCCTCTTACAAAAGAAATAAATACCTATTTTGCTCCAAAATACCGTAAATATGCGGGCATTGTTACCGATATTGTTTATGATTATTATTTGGCAAACAGTTGGGACTTGTACTCAGAAATTAAGTATGAAGATTTTGTTGCCGATGCTTATGAACTTTTAATGCAAAATTTCCGTATTTTACCTTTACGGATAAAAAAGATTCTGCCTTTTTTTATTGGTAAAAATCGTTTGATGAGCTACAAAAATATTGAAGGGATAAGAAGTGTACTTTCGGCAATGGCAAAATATACCTCATTGCCTTTGGCATCAGATTTTGCAATTGATACCGTAAAGAATAATCATAATTTTTTTGAAGAGAGATTTCACATATTCTATGCGGAACTATTAGTTTATGTTAAAAAAAATGAGTTGTAACTTTATAAGATACAACTCATTAATTCGGGCTTGCTGAAAAACGCTAAATAAATTATTAATCAGTATTTTATGTTTGCATTATTGCCTTGAAACGCAAGGTTTTTCACTAAAATATCAGAAAAAGCATGCATTTTATATACAGGCCATAATATTTTCTGCTACTCAGCTACACACATCTTTTGTATTTTATTCAGTTTGATGCATTTATCACATCTACACTTCACAAAACCCAAAATAGATGCACATCTGAGCTTTTCAGCAAGCCCTAATTCAACTAATCGTTACATGAACTTTTTTTATGCTTTTTTGTTTTTTCTTTATTGCACTCTTCACTGTGCGCTTTATCTTTGTGCATTTCTGATTTTGTTGCACTCAAACTATATCCGGCTGCTGCAATTGCTTTATGAACCTGTTTAATATCGGTACCTTCTTCAACATCAAGTTTTAGCTGTTTGGTATCCAATGTCCATTCTGCTGTTTTAACACCTTTAATGCTTAAGGCTGCTTCTTCAATTTTAGCTTTGCAGTTGTTGCAGTGTCCATCTACAAAGAAAGACGTTTCTCCACCATCAGAAGTATTTATGGTTGCATGTTTTTCTTCCGAATGGGAAGGTGTATCCTTATCACATTGAGCTTGCATATTGTTAAAAACAAAAAAACTAAATACTGAAACAAGCATCATTTTAAATAAAAAATTTTTTTTCATGACTCTGACTCTTTAAGTTTATGTTTAACCTGCAATTTACGGTTACTGAAATTGATTTAATGAAGCTTATTTAAATCTAATTTGTATGTAGAATTCTCAACAATACTTATTACTTTGATATACAGTACGTTATTTTTGTTTTGTAATTCAAAAAACATATTAATCGTTTATTTACAAGAAAACTGTCATTTCTAACTTGACAGTTTTACAATTATTTTAAAACAGGATGTGCAGTGATAATGTTTTTTATATATCGGCTTATTTCTTTTAGAATTAATCATTTTTAGAATGATTGTAAAAGTAGTAAATTTTATCGACGAGACTGCTAATAAATTATCACTTTCTTAGCAACCAACTGATTATTAATACTTAGCATAACAATACTAATACCTGGCGACAAATTCTTAACCAGTGCTGTATTAATATCGTATTCAATATTCGGAAAAACGCTTTTACCTTGTAAATTATAAATACGTATATCTGAAATTTTTTCTTCTGCTATTATTTTTATTTCTCCTTTATTTTGTGTGGTAATAATTTTTACTTCCGGCTTGTTTAAATTATAACTTTCCACGGATAAGGGGTTCGAGGATACAACAAACTGTCCCATCATTCCGGCATCTTCGTGAGGTAACATGTGGCAATGGTACATATAAGGTACTTTATCATCAGCAAAGGTTTCAAATTTTGTAATAAACCGAACGGTTTCTTGTGCTTTTACCAGAACCACATCTTTTCTTCCTTGTTCGTTTACAGGCGGTACATTACCATTTCGCGAAAGAATATAAAATTGTACATCGTGAATATGAAAAGGATGAGCAATTGCCGAACGATTAGTAAGCTCCCATATTTCTATGTTTTCAAACGGAATGGTGTAATTAATAACATCCATATCAAAAGATGCATCATTTATTAAGAATTTTCCGTTTAATTGATCAAGTCCCATAGTTTCAGGTGAAAATGTAAGTGTACGTGTAGTGTTTGCTAAACTTTCATCAATTGGGTTTACCGATACTAAACTTGTGGGAATGCTTGTAACAGGATTTGTAGTAGAAACTTTAACATTAATTTGTAATATATTAAAATCGGCACCATTCATTGGGTTAGGATTGTAAGCATTTAATACCATTCCTGTATTTGTTCCCGGATATGTTGCTCCGTATATCCCGTTAGGCAGCTCAGAGGCATAGCTCATTAAATAAACAGTATCATTTTCGCGACTATTCAGATTTAATAATATTTCAGCCCGTTCACCGGGGGCAATTTGCAAACGGTTTGTTTCAAAAGGCCCACTAAATAAGCCTCCGTCTGAGGCAATTTGTAAAAATGTTTCATTGTTGCTGAGTCCTAAGTTAAATACTCTTTGCGAAGAGCCATTTAATATACGTAAGCGAACAACTTGTGCCGGCAAATCAACATAAGGGTTTATTGTTGCATTAACCATTACAACACTATCACTGTTTGAATGAGCCAATATTTGATAATCTGCATCAAATGCTTTAGTTTGTATTACTAAAGGAATATCATCGACACCATAAGTTCGTGGTAAATCTAATTGTGCTTCTTCATTGTCTCGAACAATTATTAAACCGGCAATCCCTTTGGATACATGCAAGTCTGTTTTTTCATGCAAATGCGGGTGATACCAATATAGTGCTGCTTTATCCCTTACTGTAAATGCCGGCTTCCAAACTGTAGCCGGAGGAATTACCGTATGAGGACCACCATCGTTTTCTGCCGAAACGTGCATTCCATGCCAGTGTATTGTAGTTGTATCGGATAGTTGATTGGCAACACTAATATTTATGGAATCTCCTTGTTGAAGAATTAGCGTTGGTCCTAAAATATTTCCATTGGCGCCCATTGTATTGGTAACTTTTCCCGTAAAAAACTCGTAAGTTCCGTAATCTAATGCCAAATTAATGTTTGTATCATTAATTGTATCAGGAATCAGTAAAGCATTTTGTGTATATACCGTTTGAAATAAAAATATACTTAAAATTAAAAGGTAATTTTTTTTCATAGCTTATTGTTTTAATTATTGATAATATGTTTTTGAAAAAGCATAGTGTTGTTTAAGGAAGGTATAAGGTAAGCACCTTCTAAACAAAGTTTAGAAGGTGCTATTTTCACATTTCTACTTGCTCAAATGTTATTCTGTTTTTTTGCCTTGAAAGCGGATATCGCCGTTTCCTGTTTGCATGGTGTAATCAAAAGTCATGTTGGTCATATCAAATCCTCCAAAGTGCTCATCACCTTCTTGGTGCTCACTGTTCATATGGTCTGTCCATGATTGTCCGCCCATCATATCACTGCTGCCCATCATACCACCGTTGTTCATGTTCTCTTTCATGTGTCCGTACATTTGTTCAAAAGCATCTCCGGTTAAACAAACCATTGTGCTGTCTCCATTTGGATAATAATCTAACATAAAGGTTGTATCAATATCGCCACCGTAACAATGTACTTCAATTTGTCCGTTACCTGCATCTGTAACATCCATAGTTCCGTCAAAACTTCCATCGTTTGTGCTTTTTAAACCTGTTTCAGGTGTAAGTGTGCCTTTGTATGTACCTAAAATGGCTTGTGTGTCAAGGCTGAGTTGTTCTGTTTTTTCGCATGATGAAAATACTACTAATGTTAAAATGCTCATTACTAAAAATAATCTTACTTTTTTCATTTTCTTAAAATTTTAAATGTTATTACTTATTTTTTAATTGTTAATCATATTTTGTGATTGTTTATATGTGTACCGCAGTAAAATAATTTTACCCTACCTTTTTTTTTTTATTTTTTTTAAAATGAATGTTCGTGCTGAATATATTTATTTTTTTTGTGCCTTTTGAGTGGTGTGCGGCAGGGGGCGAACTGGCAGCTCCCGCCCTTGAAAGAAATACAAAACTTGCGACAAAAGAGCGACAGGTGAAGCTCCTTTTGTTGCATTAGTTTTGTTTGCTTTCAAGGGCGGGACTATAAGGAAGCACCCGAATGTCCGCCCAAGTTATTATGTTAAAAAGAAATATTTAAAAAAATTGTGGGGGTAAAGGGCACTGCTTCTGAATATATATTCAGTGTATTTACACCATCGGTAGGAACCTGAATCAAATTACTGTATTTTATGTTTTCACGATTTAATACATTTAATACAGAGATACCTGTTTGTAGTTTTATTTTTTTCTTAACGGAAAAGTTATAAAACCCTGCAATATCCAAACGAATGTAAGGATAATTGTTCCCTGTACTCAGATTTGTATTTTGTAGAAAGCCGGAACCATACACGTAATTTGCAGATAAATAGAAGGGTGATAGATTGATAATTCCGGATAATTTTATTTCGTGGCGCTGATCTTGCAATGCCGGTTGGTATGAATTATCTATAAAAAAAGGAAACCACTCCAATGATTGCGAGAGTGTGTAGGATACCCAAAATGAGTGCCCGCGGTATTCTTGTTTTGCAAAAAAATCAATTCCTTTAGTTTTGCTTTTCCCTGTATAAAGTTCATTTTGCGTATCACTTGTTATGAGTCGTGTAATACCTTCGGCTTCTTTATAAAAACTTTCGATACTCAAGCTAAAACCTTTAAGATTAAAAACAGTACCCAATACGTAGTGTTGAGCTGTTAGCACAGGTATCTGCTCATTATCGCTTACCATCCACAAGTAGCGATAGTTGTTGTTTTCATCTACAACAGCAGTTTTTACAATAAATTGGTTATAAATACCCCAAGCTGCATTTATTTGAAGCACTGACCACGGCTTTGCCGTAAGACTGATACGCGGTTGAAAGTATGTTTTGTTTAAATTTATTGAATAATCGGTGCGTAAACCGGCGGTAAAGTTTATATTTTTTATTATTTCGTAACGGTCTTGTAAATAGGTCATAAATTGTGCTCCGTATGCATTAATGTTTACAGACTTGGTATCATCAATTGGATTGTTTTCTAATAATAGTACATTATTATATATATAGGCTCCTGCAAATTCCAGCTCATGAGCTGTTGATAAACGGATTTTATTAGCTATTTCTGCTTTAAATTCTGAAATAGTATTGCGTATTTGTTGCTCTTTGTTACGGAATAAAGTGCTGTCGCCGGAATGCATTCCTCCGCTCATTTGCATGTTTGTGCCGGTTTGTTTGTCATAAATATCAGACTGTAAATCTGAGTAGGAAATGTTTACAGAGTTGCTGCCAATACCCTTCCATACTTTATTATAGCGTAAACTTGCTCCGTATTGTATTTTTTCTTCGTTTAAGGTTTGATTAAAAACCATATTGTTATTTGTAGCTTGTATTTGTTGATTTACCGAATAAGAAAACCTGTCCTGACCGGCTAAGGTACTAAGTGAATAACTATCGCCGGTTTTGCTATGTCCCGAAAATTTAAGGTTAGCATCTCTGAACGTATAATCGGGTTGTACCAATAAGTTGGTGCCTTGCATG
>JAKIUH010000084.1 GCA_021647685.1 Bacteroidales bacterium | reverse complement strand
ATATTTTTGCAAAATTAAATATATACGACCCTACGATACATGACGACCAAGGAAATATACTAAGACACCCGAACGGAGACCCTCAAAAAATGAAAATTCCTTTTGTGGTGGTATGGCTGGTACTGGGAGCTCTTTTCTTCACCATCAAAATGAAATTTGTTAATATTAAAGGGTTCAGACATTCTATTGAGTTGATAAGAGGTAAATTTGACAATCCAAATGACAAAGGAGAAGTCTCCCATTTTCAAGCACTTGCAACAGCCCTTTCTGCAACAGTCGGATTAGGAAATATAGCAGGGGTAGCAATAGCTATTACTGTTGGTGGACCCGGGGCAACTTTTTGGATGATTATTGCAGGATTATTAGGAATGTCTACAAAATTTACGGAAGTTACACTTGGGGTCAAGTATCGTAATATTAATGAAAAGGGTGAAGTATCAGGCGGGCCTATGTTCTATTTAAGCAAAGCACTCGCAAAAAGAAATTTAACCGGCTTAGGAAAAGTTTTAGCAGCAATATTTGCGATTTTAGTAATTGGTGCTTCATTGGGTGGTGGCAATATGTTCCAGTCTAATCAGGCATTTGCTCAAATTGCATCCAAGTTTCCTGCAATAAGTTCCTATGGGGCTTATTTTGGTATTATTCTGGCATTTTTAGTAGGAATTGTGATTATTGGAGGTATAAAAAAAATTGCCAATGTAACCGAAAAAATTGTTCCCTTCATGGCAGCACTATATGTGGGAACCGCATTGATTATCATCTTTATGCACTACGACAGGACTTTTGAAGCTTTTGCTTTAATTTTTAAAGGCGCCTTTGAACCGGATGCCTTAAAAGGGGGAGTAATTGGTGTTCTTATTGTAGGTTTTCAAAGAGCCTCTTTTTCTAACGAAGCAGGAGTTGGTTCAGCTTCCATTGCACACTCAGCTGTAAAAACCGACGAACCGGTAAGTGAAGGAATCGTTGCATTGCTTGAACCATTTATTGATACAGTTGTGATTTGTACTATGACTGCCTTAGTAATTATTTTTTCAGGCTATTACGACCCGGCAGTTGCAGCGGGATTAGATGGTACACAATTAACATCAAAAGCATTTGAAGAGATATTTTGGTGGTTTCCTTATTTATTAATTTTGGCAATTTTATTATTTGCCTTCTCTACAATGATTTCATGGTCGTATTATGGATTAAATGGTTTTAAATACCTTTTCGGAAAGTATATTAAAAACGAAAAATTATTAAAAAATATTTATTTCGTAATTTTCTTGGCTTTTATTGTCGTGGGTTCATCTGCACATCTCGGAGCTGTTCTGGATTTTGCCGATATGATGATTCTAAGTATGGCTTTCCCAAACATCTTTGGACTGTTTATTCTTGCCGGTGAAGTTAAAAATGATTTAACCGATTATTTTAGAAGAATAAAATCAGGCGAAATAAAAAAATATGAATAAAATTGAAAATACCGGAAGAAATAAAAGACTTTTTCTATTTTACAAAAAGTGAGCGAAACGGTATATTTTTCCTCATTATTTTAATTTTTTTGATTATTATTCTTCCCAAGGTTTATTTCGCTTATCATACTGAAACAAAAACAGATGCAGAAAAATTTGCCAAAGAAATTATAAGTTTTGAAAATTCATTACAATCAGTTAAAGAACAAACTTATCAAGATCGTTTAGACAGATATATTTCTGAGCGCTATGATACTTTAGAGCTATTTTATTTTAACCCCAATTCAACAACAGATAAAAGTTTTAAGAAACTTGGTTTAACAGATAAACAAATAGCTACAATCAGGAATTATCTGAATAAAGGAGGAAAGTTTTACATTAAAGACGATTTTAGGAAAATATACGGCATTCGTCAAAGCCAGTATCTAAGACTAAAACCCTATCTATTATTAGCAGACGAAATTCCTAAAAATAATAAAACAAAGCAAACAAAACAAAATACATTTACCGATTCGCTATTTAGTTTTGACCCAAATACTTTATCAGCAGAAAATTTGAAAAAATTAGGATTAAGTGATAAACAAATTAATATCATTGAAAATTTCCGAAATAAAGGAGGTATATTTTACAAACCTGAGGATTTTAAAAAAATATATGGTATTAGTAATGAAACCTACGATAAATTAAGTCCGTATATAAAAATTGAAGAAAATCAAATCAAAACCATAAAAACTAAAACCTTCTTGTTGGTAGATATTAATAGTGCCACACATGAAGAACTTACCAAAATAAAAGGTATTGGTGATTATCTTGCAAACAACATTATTTGGTACCGAAAAAAATTAGGAGGATACGTAAAAAAAGAGCAATTACTTGAAATAAAAAATTTTAGGAAATCTACTTTTGAACAAATTAAAACAAATATTATTATTGATGCCACGAAAATAAAAAAAATAAACATCAATTTTTCCGAAGTTAAAGATTTAGTAAAACATCCCTACTTAAATTATAATCAAGCAAAAGCAATTGTAGATTACCGAATAAAAAATGGAGCTTATCAATCAGTAAATATATTGATAGAAAAGAAAATACTACCGGTTGATACTTTCAATAAGATAAAAGAATATTTAAGCATCTGATAAACACAAAATATACTACATTATCAACCGGTTATACAAACTTATCCTATACCATATATATTATACACCCTGAAGATTTTTATTCCAAGTTTGCGTATCTTATATAATTTGTTTAAAATTACAGGAAAAAACCAAACCTAATATTAATAATCATGAATTTTGAACTTACCGAAGAACAACAGATGATTCGGCAAACAGTCAGGGAGTTTGCCGAACGAGAAATTAAACCTGTAGCCAAAGAACTGGATGAAAAGGCACAGTTCTCAACTGAATTGACTAAAAAAATGGGAGAATTAGGTCTTTTTGGTATGTACTTGCCCAATAAGTATGGAGGTCAAAACCTAGATACCTTATCTTATATTATAGCTGTTGAAGAAATTGCCAGAATAGACAGTTCACAAGCCGCAACCTTAGCAGCACATAATTCGCTTGGAATTGGTCCTATTTATTATTATGGCACCGAAGAGCAAAAAATGAAATATTTACCCCAATTATGTACCGGTGAAGCTCTGTGGGCATTCGGTTTAACAGAACCTAATGCCGGTTCAGATTCAAGAGGAACAAAAACCTTTGCAGTTCAACAAGGCAATAACTGGATAATTAACGGTTCTAAAATATTTATAACGAATGGCTCAGCTTCAATATCATTGGGTGCCACAGTACAAACTATAAGTAAAATAGACGGGGAGAAAAAAGAGTTTACCACATTTATTGTAGAAAAAGGTACAGAAGGCTTTACCAGAATACCAATGCATGGAAAAATGATGTGGCGGGCCTCAGATACCGCAGAACTATATTTTGACAATTGTAAAATACCGCATGAAAATATGCTAGGCAATAGAGGTCAAGGTTCAAAAATAATGCTCAGTACACTAGATAATGGAAGACTATCTATTGGAGCAATGGGTTTAGGGCTTGCTCAAGGAGCATATGAAATGGCACTAAAATATTCAAAAGAACGCAAACAGTTTGGTAAGTCCATCAGTAAATTTCAAACCATTGCATTCTATTTGGTTGAAATGGCAACACGAATAGAACTAGCTCGAAATTTGCTTTACAAAGCCTGCTGGTTAAAAGACAATAATAAACCATTTGCAAAAGAAGCGGCTATGTCTAAATGGTATTGCTCGGAAATTGCCAAGGAAGTAGCTGATTTGGCTGTGCAAATTCACGGAGGATACGGTTTAATGAAAGACTATGATATAGAACGGTTCTATCGAGACCAACGACTTCTTCAAATTGGTGAAGGTACATCAGAAATACAAAAACTGGTTATTTCACGATATTTACTTAATGAATAAACTATTTATATAAAACAGTAATTGACTGTTATTGGGAAAATTAATAATTATTTTTATCTTTTTTTAAAATATATTAAAAAAATATTTGATAATACAAAACGAATTTCTAATTTTGCAGACCAATTAAAATAAGAGAATTATAAACTTATTAAAAATTATTTTTATGATTATCATTCCGGTAAAAGAAGGAGAAAATATTGAAAGAGCACTTAAAAAATTCAAAAGAAAATTTGAAAAGACTGGTGTAATCAGAGAGTTACGTGCAAGACAAGCTTATAAAAAACCTTCTGTAAGAAGAAGAGAGCAAATACAAAAAGCGCGATATATTCAAAAATTACAAGCAGAATCGGATAAAGCTTAAAAAAATTACAAAATAATTGTTGTTTATTACAAAGTAATTTTATATCTTTAAGTATAAGATTACTTTGTATTTTTTTGTAATTAAATGTGACTAAGTTTCTTATTTTGAGAATCTTAGAATTTTTTATCTGACTATTTATATATGCACCTTGAAGCCTATTTAAAATATTTAAAATTTGAAAAAAGGTACTCGGCGCACACAATATGTGCATACACTAATGATTTACAACAATTTGCAAACTTTTCACAGTCTTATTCTCAAAAAAATACAATAAATATTGCATTTGCCGACTTTCAATTAATTCGAGATTGGATAATAAGCCTTTACAATAAAGGGGTTTCTCCCCGATCCATTAAAAGAAAAATCTCAAGCTTAAAAAAGTTTTATACTTTTCTTCTTAGAGAACAGTTAATCCAAACAAATCCTACAGATAAAATAATTCTGCCCAAAACAGATAAAAAACTTCCCGAATTTATTAAACAAAATGAAATTTCCGTACTATTTGAAAAATTAAATTTTTCAAATAATTTTACAGGGCAAAGGGATAAACTTATACTAAATATACTTTACAGCACAGGAATTCGTTTATCCGAATTAATGAATTTAAAAGAGCAAGACATAAATACATTAGATAATACAATAAAAGTACTAGGTAAAAGAAATAAGGAGAGAATCATTCCGTTTCCACAAGTGTTGATTTCAAATATAAATAGTTATATTAAAATTAAACAAGAAATAGGCATAACAAACCCATATCTATTGGTAACAGAAAAAGGAGCGAAAGTTTATCCTAAGTTAATTTACCGAACAGTTGTAAAATATTTGACAATGATAACCACTAATGAAAGTAAAAGTCCGCATACATTAAGGCATACTTATGCAACACATTTGTTAAATAATGGTGCCGACTTAAATGCAATAAAAGAACTTTTAGGACACGCAAATTTATCGGCAACACAAATATACACACACAACACGTTTAAAAAACTAAATGAAATTTATAAACAAGCCCACCCTAGGGCATAAAATGAGGAGGTAAATATGGATATTACAATTCATTCAATTCATTTCACAGCAGATAAAAAGCTGGAAGAATTAATATCGAATAAAATTAATAAACTAAAACAGTTCGACAAACGAATAATTTCAGCAAATGTTTATTTACGACTAGCAAAAAGTCAAGACTTGGAGAATAAAATAACAGAAATTAAACTGGAAATACCGGGCACGGAACTGTTTGCCAAAAGACAAACTAATTCCTTTGAAAAGTCCACAGATTCAGTGATTGAAGCATTACGCAAACAACTGCAAAAGTTCAAAGAGAAACAAAAACAATAATTTTTTTTAATTTTTTTAAAAATTATTTTGGGATATAATCAAAATATTCTACATTTGCACACCGAATTTGAAAGGTATTTAAGTTCTAAACGTGTTGCCGATGTAGCTCAGTTGGTCAGAGCAGCTGATTTGTAATCAGCCGGTCGGCGGTTCGAATCCGTCCATCGGCTCGTTTTTAAATAATTGTTGTGTGTGGTTTGGGGGGATTCCAGAGCGGTCAAATGGGGCAGACTGTAAATCTGTTGGCTAAGCCTTCGTAGGTTCGAATCCTGCTCCCCCCACAAGCATTAAAAAATTAAGCGGGAATAGCTCAGTTGGTAGAGCGACAGCCTTCCAAGCTGTAGGTCGCGGGTTCGAGCCTCGTTTCCCGCTCAAATTTTTTATTGGCCGATGTAGCTCAGGGGTAGAGCGTTTCCTTGGTAAGGAAGAGGTCATGGGTTCAAATCCCATCATTGGCTCGAGTGCTAATTTTTCTAAAACGAATATTCTTAAATCACTTGTAAAAACATCTAAAAATCATGGCTAAAGAAAAATTTGACAGGTCGAAACCCCATGTGAATATTGGTACCATTGGTCACGTTGACCACGGAAAAACTACCTTAACATCTGCTATTACTAATGTTTTAGCTAAAAAGGGTTTGAGTGAAGTTATGGACTTTGATTCCATTGACAATGCTCCTGAAGAAAAAGAAAGAGGTATTACTATTAATACTGCTCACGTTGAATATGAAACTGAAAAACGTCACTATGCACACGTTGACTGTCCCGGACACGCTGACTATGTTAAGAACATGGTTACTGGTGCTGCCCAAATGGACGGTGCTATTATCGTAGTTGCAGGTACTGACGGACCTATGCCTCAAACAAGAGAGCACATACTTTTAGCAAGACAGGTAAACGTACCCAGATTGGTAGTTTTTATCAACAAAGTTGATATGGTTGACGATCCTGAATTGTTAGAACTTGTTGAAATGGAAATCAGAGAACTTTTAGATTTCTATGAGTTTGACGGTGAAAACACACCTGTTATTATGGGTTCTGCACTAGGTGCATTAAACGGAGAGCCGGAATGGGAAGAAAAAGTTATAGAACTTATGAATGCCGTTGATGAATGGATTCCAATACCTCCTCGTGATACTGAAAAAGATTTCTTAATGCCTGTTGAAGACGTGTTCTCAATTACAGGTAGAGGAACCGTTGCTACCGGTAGAATTGAAACAGGTGTAATTCATACAGGCGATCCTGTTGAAATTATTGGTTTAGGAGCAAACAAAATGAAATCTGTTGTAACCGGAGTTGAAATGTTTAGGAAAATTCTTGACGATGGTCAAGCCGGTGATAACGTAGGTTTATTGTTAAGAGGTGTGGACAAAAAAGAAATCAAAAGAGGTATGGTTATTGCCAAACCCGGTAGTATTACTCCACATACAAAATTTAAAGCTGAGGTTTATGTATTGAAGAAAGAAGAAGGCGGACGTCACACTCCTTTCCACAATAAGTACCGTCCTCAGTTCTATTTAAGAACTCTTGACGTAACCGGAGAAATTCAATTACCTGAAGGTGTTGAAATGGTTATGCCGGGTGATAATGTAACAATCACAGTTGAATTAATTACTCCTGTTGCTATGACTCAAGGATTACGTTTTGCAATCCGTGAAGGTGGTAGAACAGTAGGTGCTGGTCAGGTAACTGAAATTATTGAATAACAGATTGTTAAATTTATATATAGAAAAGCAGGGTTTGATAATCAAATTTTATCAAATCTGCTTTTCGTTGTAGAAACGGGTGTAGCTCAGTTGGTAGAGCACTGGTCTCCAAAACCAGGTGTCGGGCGTTCGAGTCGCTCCTCCCGTGCAGAATAATTATACAAAACAGATGAAACTGAAAATATATATTGAGGAGTCATACAAGGAATTAACTCAAAAAGTTACTTGGCCAACATGGCCTGAACTTCAAAATAGTGCAATTGTTGTAATGATTGCATCCTTGATAATTGCAATTATTATATATCTGATGGATTCTTCATTCAGCAACATCATGAAGATGATATACGGTTTGTTTTACTAATTTAAGGAGGCAAACAAATGGCTGTTAGCGAGAAAAAATGGTACGTAATAAGAACGATTGGCGGGAAAGAAAAAAAAGTTAAAGCCTCAATCGAAAGTGAAGTTGCTCGGTTGAATCTTCAAGATTATATTGGACAAGTACTTATACCTGCCGAAAAAGTTTATCTCATCAGAAATGGGAAAAAAATCAGTAAAGAGCGAAACTTATTTCCGGGTAATGTTTTTATCGAAGCCTTATTGGAAGGTGAAATTCCTCATATTATCAAAAGTATAAATAATGTAATTGGGTTTCTTGGTGCAGAAAAAGGTGGAGATCCGGTTCCTTTAAGAACAAATGAAGTAAACAGAATCCTTGGAACTGTAGATGAGCTGGAAAATAGTGAAGAAGAAATAGGTACCCCATTTTTTGTTGGTGAAACCGTAAAAGTAACCGATGGTCCGTTTAATGGATTTACCGGAACAATTGAAGAAGTGAATGAAGAAAAGAAAAAACTTAAAGTAATGGTTAAAATTTTTGGTAGAAAAACTCCATTAGAACTAAGTTTTTTACAAGTAGCAAAAGAAAATTAATAATATAATTATAAATCGCATTGATAGTTATGAATTTATGATTTGTAATTAAATGCTTCCTATATAACTATCGATAACATTAATTCGTAAATTAATAAAAATGGCAAAAGAAGTTGCAGGATTAATTAAGTTACAAATTAAAGGAGGGGCTGCAAATCCTTCACCGCCTGTTGGGCCTGCACTTGGTGCAAAAGGGGTCAATATCATGGAGTTCTGTAAGCAATTTAATGCCAGAACACAAGATAGAGCGGGAAAAGTGATACCGGTAGTAATTACCGTTTATGCAGACAAATCTTTTGATTTCATAACTAAAACACCTCCTGTTGCAGTTCAATTATTAGAAGCCGCAAAATTAAAATCAGGTTCAGCAGAACCTAATAGAGTTAAAGTAGCTTCTATTACTTGGGATCAAGTAAAACAAATTGCAGAAGACAAAATGCAGGATTTAAATGCATTTAAAGTAAGTTCAGCAATGAAAATGGTCGCAGGAACTGCAAGGAGTATGGGAATTACTATTCAAGGTGATTTTCCTGAGGATATTAACTAAAGATTAAATTTAAGAAATGGCTAAGTTGAGTAAAAATAAAAAACTGGCTTTGGAAAAACTTGAAAAAGGGAAACAATACTCTTTGAAAGAAGCAGCAAATTTAGTTAAAGAAATAACTTTTTCAAAATTTGACGCATCTGTAGATATTGATGTCCGTTTAGGTGTTGATCCAAGAAAAGCCAACCAAATGGTTCGAGGAGTCGTTTCGTTGCCGCACGGTACCGGTAAAGATAAAAAAGTTTTGGTTCTTTGTACTCCCGATAAGGAAGACGAAGCAAAAGCTGCCGGTGCAGATTATGTAGGTTTAGATGATTTTATTGCTAAAATCAAAGGTGGTTGGACAGATATTGACGTAGTTATCACTATGCCTTCCGTAATGGCTAAAGTAGGTCAATTAGGTAGGATTTTAGGTCCTCGGGGATTAATGCCGAACCCTAAAAGCGGAACGGTAACTATGGATATCGGAAATGCTGTAAAAGAAGTAAAACAAGGTAAAATCGACTTTAAAGTTGATAAATACGGAATTGTTCATACTTCAATTGGTAAAGTATCATTTTCAGCAGATAAAATTTTTGAAAATGCACGTGAGTTTTTAGCAACCATCAATAAATTGAAACCAACAGCAGCGAAAGGTACGTATATGAAGAGTGTTTATCTTTCCAGTACAATGAGTCCTGGTATTCAGGTTGATGTAAAATCAATTGATGATTAATTAAATTTAAATTATTATGAAACGGGAAGATAAAATAAAATTAGTAGAAAGTTTGACTGAAAAAATCAACGCTACTCCTCATTTTTATCTCGCTGATATTTCTGATTTAAATGCACAGGACACAAGTGATCTTAGAAGAGCTTGCTATAAGAGTAACATCGAATTGCAAGTTGTGAAAAATACTTTGTTAAAAAAAGCATTTGAACAATCGGAAAAAAATATTGAAGAGATTTATCAAACATTAGTAAATAATACTTCAATAATGTTCAGTGAAGTCGGTAACGGTCCGGCAAAGTTGATAAAAGAATTTAGGAAAAAGAAAAAGGAAAAGCCGCTTTTAAAAGCAGCTTACGTTGAAGAATCAGTTTATATTGGTGATGAACAATTAGAAGTACTTGCAAACATAAAATCAAAAGACGAATTGATTGGAGATATTGTTGCATTACTACAATCACCTGTTAAAAATGTTGTTTCAGCATTACAATCAGGGGGTCAAACCCTTGTCGGAGTTTTGAAAACTCTTTCAGAAAAAGAATCTTAGTATAAAAATTAATTAAAAGAGAAAAAAAATGGCAGATTTAAAATCATTTGCAGAGCAATTAGTAAATTTGACTGTAAAAGAAGTTAATGAGTTAGCAGAAATTTTAAAAGAAGAATACGGTATTGAACCTGCTGCTGCTGCAGTGGCTGTTGCAGGACCTGCTGGCGGAGAAGCTGGTGGCGGTGCAGAAGAAAAAACAGAATTTGATGTTATCTTAAAAGCAGCCGGACAAGCTAAATTACAAATCGTAAAATTAGTAAAAGAGTTAGCAGGCGTTTCATTAAAAGATGCTAAGGCTATAGTTGACGCTGCTCCAAGCCCAATCAAAGAAGGTGTATCTAAAGAAGAAGCTGAATCATTAAAAACTCAGTTAGAAGAAGGCGGAGCAGAAGTTGAACTTAAATAATATTTCCATTAAGGAGAAGGTTTCAGGTTTAGCATCCTTGTATAAGGTATGCTAAGCCTTTTTGTCATTATTTCAAAGTTCAATTAATACCATTTAGATAAATGTCCAACAATACTAGAATTAGTTTCGCCAAAACAAAAAATCAACTGGATTATCCTGATTTTTTGGAAATTCAATTAAAATCATTTAAGGATTTTTTTCAACTGGATACCACACCCGAAAAAAGAAAACAAGAAGGTCTTTTTAAGGTATTTAGCGAAAATTTTCCAATTACAGACACTCGAAATAATTTCGTACTGGAATTTATTGATTATTATGTTGACCCGCCGCGTTATACAATCGAAGAATGTCTGGAAAGAGGTTTAACTTTTAGCGTTCCGTTAAAAGCTAAATTAGAATTATACTGTACCGATCCGGAACACGAAGATTTTGAAACCATTGTACAGGATGTGTATCTGGGAACCATCCCATACATGACACCAAGAGGAACTTTTGTTATTAATGGTGCTGAACGTGTGGTTGTTTCTCAATTGCACCGTTCACCGGGAGTGTTTTTCGGACAAAGTTTACACGCAAACGGTACAAAATTATATTCGGCAAGAATTATTCCTTTTAAAGGATCTTGGATCGAATTTGCTACTGACATAAACAATGTTATGTATGCATACATCGATCGTAAGAAAAAACTTCCGGTTACCACATTGCTCAGAGCCATTGGCTACGAAAGCGATAAAGACATTCTGGAAATTTTTGATCTTGCTGATGAAGTAAAGGTTAATAAAACAGCTTTAAAACAAGTTTTAGGACGTAAACTTGCAGCCAGAGTATTAAAAAGCTGGGTAGAAGATTTTGTGGACGAAGATACCGGTGAAGTAGTTTCTATTGAAAGAAACGAAATTATTATTGACCGTGAAACGGTATTGGAAGAAATTCATATTAACGAAATTATTGATTCCGGTACTCAAACCATTCTTGTTCACAAAGAAAGAAAGAATCAAACTGATTTTTCAATTATTTACAATACGCTTCAAAGAGACCCTTGTAACTCGGAAAAAGAAGCCGTATTGCATATTTACCGTCAATTAAGAAACTCAGAACCCCCTGACGAAGCAACCGCCAGAGATATCATTGATAAACTATTTTTCTCTGATAAACGCTACGATTTGGGAGAAGTAGGTCGTTACCGAATTAACAAAAAATTAAACTTAAATACATCAATTGATATTAAAGTTTTAACTAAAGAAGATATTACGGAAATCATTAAATATCTGATAAAATTAATTAATGCAAAAACGGATGTTGATGATATAGACCATTTAAGTAACCGTAGAGTTAGAACCGTTGGCGAACAATTATATAACCAGTTTGGTGTTGGTTTGGCACGTATGGCACGTACGATTCGCGAAAGAATGAATGTTCGTGATAATGAAGTATTTACACCAATAGATTTAATAAATTCCAAAACCTTATCATCGGTAATTAATTCATTTTTTGGAACCAATCAGCTTTCTCAATTTATGGATCAAACCAATCCGCTTGCCGAAATGACCCATAAGCGTAGAATGTCGGCATTAGGTCCGGGCGGTTTATCAAGAGAGAGAGCCGGTTTTGAAGTTCGAGATGTTCACTATACGCATTACGGAAGATTATGTCCGATTGAAACACCCGAAGGACCAAACATTGGTTTGATTTCTTCACTATGTGTTTATGCAAAAATTAACAATTTAGGATTTATCGAAACTCCTTACCGAAAAGTTGAATCGGGTAAAGTAGATTTATCCGAAAACGGTGTTGTATATTTAAGTGCAGAAGAAGAAGAAGCCAAAACAATTGCACAAGCAAATGCAACGATTGA
>JAKIUH010000496.1 GCA_021647685.1 Bacteroidales bacterium | reverse complement strand
CTTTACCGGCGATTATTGATATTCTTTTATCACCCATATTATATTTTTTACGATAAAAAAACTATTGACAAAACGATAAAATTATCAATACTATGAACTTTTTTATATTATTAATTGAAGCTTTAATAATCAGCACTTTACTTTTTTTGTATTTGAATTACAAAGCAAAAGTAGAACTGAAATATTTATTTATCGACAATATTATTGTAGCCGTAGTGGCGGCAATTGTCACCAACTTATTCAACAATTCTTATCTGGGTAACTTACTCTATGCTATAGTTTTAAATATGTTAATGGTACCCGTAACGCTCGTTTTAATTACATTAATTCGTTTTTACAGAGTACCTTACAGAAAAACAAAAGCAAATCTTGACGATATTATTTCACCGGCGGATGGAAATGTTATATACATAAAAAAAGTAGAAGCAGGGAATGTACCCATAGCCATAAAAAATGGTGAAATTTCAAAATTGGAAGAATTGACCAATACGGATATTTTAGATACGCCTTGCTGGTTGATAGGTATTAACATGACTCCTTTTGATGTTCATAAAAATGCAGCCCCTATAAGCGGAAAAATTATCCTGAATAAACATTTTGACGGTAAATATTTATCGTTAAAAGAAGCAATTGCCGAAGTGGAAAATGAACGAAACACCATTGTAATTGACAACGGAAAATTTAAAGTGGGGTAGTACAAATTGCTTCAAAAAAAGTCAGGCGCGTGGTAACTTACGATAAAGAAGGTGAAGATATTAAACGCGGCGATTGGTTCGGAATGATAAAATTTGGCTCGCAAGTAGATGTAATTATCCCGATTAATTATCAAGTCAATATCAACCTGAAAGATCAGGTATATGCAGGAAAAACAATAATTGCAACACCTGTTGAAAAAATAGATTAAATATTTTAAAATGTTAAGAGTTGCCCTCAGCCACGATGTGGACAGAACCCGTAAGCATTATCAATATATTAGTTATCTGGCAAAATCATTGATAAGAAAAGATTTTGACAATGCAAAATATCAAATGCAGTCATTTTTCAGCAAGGATGAACCTTATTGGAATTTCCCTGAAATTATCCGAATTGAAGAAGATTTAGGGGTTAAATCCACTTTCTTTTTTCTGGATGAAAGCATTCCATTTCGTCTTTTTGATAAAAAAAACTGGCAACTATCTTTGGGAAGATACAAAATTCGCGAAAGAAAAATTACGGAAATAATGCAATATCTTGACAAAAACGGTTGGGAAATTGGTGTACACGGTTCTTATTTATCATTCAATAATGAAAATTTACTTAAAAAAGAAAAAAACAATATCGAAGATATTATCGGGCATAATGTAACAGGTACAAGGCAACATTACCTAAATCGGGATGAAAACACATGGAAAATACACCGCAAAATAGGCTTTAAATACGACAGTACTTGGGGCTTGACCAAAGGTTTTGGTATTAAAGAAGATAAAATATTGCCCTTTAAACCATTTGATGATGATTTTGTGGTTATCCCATTAATGATAATGGACACTCCTTTCATTGAAACAAAAAACCACTGGAAACAATACAAACAACTAATTGAACTTTTAGATAAAAACAATGGAATTTTAGTTATTAACTGGCATCAAAGAGTATTTAATGAAAAAGAGTTTCCTTTTTACAAAGATGCCTATGTGCGCATTATTGAAGATTGCAAATCAAGAAATGCAAAATTTGCCACACTATCAGAATTTTATTTAGAAATAACAGAAAATGAAGATAATAATTGATGTAAACCACCCCGGACATGTGCATTTGTTTAAAAACTTTGTTTTTGAAATGCAAAACAAAGGATGGACTATTTTATTTACGGCTAAGGATAAAGAAGTAACCATTGATTTATTAAAAGCTTACAAATTAGATTATAAAAATTTAGGAAAACATTACAGTGGTACCTTAGGAAAAATATACAGCCTGTTACAGCATGTTGCCCGTTTGTTTTTTATCTCGATAAAGTTTAAACCCGATTTATATCTAAGTCATGGTTCAGTTCCGGCATCTTGGGTAAGTTTTTTACTTCGTAAAAAATATATTGCTTTTGAAGACACCGGCAACATGGAGCAAATCAGACTCTACAAGCCTTTTGCCCACGCAATTTTAACCACACAATCTTTCAAAAAAGATTTTGGGAAAATTCATGTTCGTTATAATGGATACCATGAAATAGCTTATTTGCACCCTAATTATTTTACTGCAGACTCTAAAATCTTTGATTTTTTAGGCATTCCCGTAAACTCAAACTATTTTATTCTTCGTTTTATTTCATGGAGTGCATCGCACGATGTGGGGCAAGGTGGTTTAAATTTAGCTTACAAACGTAGAATTGTGAAATTGCTAAAAAACTACGGTAAGGTATTTATTT
>JAKIUH010000083.1 GCA_021647685.1 Bacteroidales bacterium | reverse complement strand
GTTTGTTAAAACGATTTACCAATAATTTAACCATTTTATACGATGGCGATGCAGCAGGAATAAAAGCTTCATTTCGGGGGATTGACATGATTTTAGAACAGGAAATGAATGTAAAAGTGGTGCTTTTCCCTGATGGAGAAGACCCCGACTCATTTTCACACAAATTAAATAAATCTGAATTCAAAGAATACATTGAAAATAATGAGCAAGATTTTATAAAGTTTAAAACTTCATTACTCCTTGAAGATGCACAAGGCGACCCCATTAAGCGCTCTCGATTGGTGTCGGAAATTGTCAGTTCAATTGCAGTAATACCCGATGCCATAACACGCGGCATTTATATTAAAGAATGCAGCAACTTATTGAAGGTCACGGAAGATGCTTTGTACTCAGAAACCAATAAGCGCATATTTAAAAAAAGAGAAACCGAACGAAAAACCCAATTTAATAAAGCGCAACAAGAAATTAAGCAAAGCCAAACTACTGCAATACCCGGATTTGTAGAAGAAGTTTTTGCCGAAGTTAACGAACAGGAATTAATTTCACTTTTACTGAATTTTGGAAACCACGAGTTATACTCTATACAAGACGAAGCCACATTTACCTCACAAATAGTTACTGTTGCCGATTACATTACAACAGAAATTTTAAATGATGACTTAGAATTTAAAAATTTGGTTTACAAACAAATTTTTGAAGATTACATCAATGCATTACGCAATGGCGAACAATTGGATGAAAAGCATTTTATCAATCATCAGGATGTAAATATCCAAAAAATTGCAGCAAATTTACTCAGCCAAAATTATAAAACCAGTGCCATTTGGGAAAAAGGTGGCAAAAAACCGGAAACAACCGAATCAAAATTAAAAGAAGTTGTTCAAAAAGCAGTAAGTGCTTATAAATTAAAGATTGTTCAAAAAGCCATTAAAGATAATCAAGAAAAAACAAAAGAGGCAGGTACAGATATGGAAAAAATTAAAGAACTTTTCCGGCAAAAAGAAATACTTTTAACATTAAAAAAAGATTTAAGCGAACAAACCGGACATAGGATTATTCTTTAAAAAAACTTAAATTTGCAAACAACCTTCTATCACAAAACCAAAACCCAGTCAGCCTGTCGGGTGATACACATCCACCGGCGATAAAATAAGTTTTTGCATTAACGTTACAAGCATAAAGCCAATAAAAATGACTGCTCATCAAAATCGTTTCTTTTTTTGAGTAAAATTTTATAGTTTTAGCCTTATTAATTATGCAAAGCATAATGATTCGCTTAGTGCAAATTCTCCAATCACTCTATGCCGGAAGAAATAACACATATGAAATTAAAATCTCTTACCGAAAGAATTATAGATAACACATTAGTTTTAAGTGTATTTCTAGGCATATCTCTTTATATAATCGGTTTGTTTGATTATCCGAATACCGGTTTCCGATTATCGTTTGTTACCGACTTTATCACCATTCTCATCATCTCAGTCTTAACCATAAAACGAAAAAGTATTGGTGTAAAAACAAAATCTTTAATAATTCAACTTGTTCTTTTCTTACTATTTATTTTTGATACAATTGAAGTTGGTGCTTTAGGTAAGGATAAACTATTTATGATATTAATACCATTCTATGCTTTTTTAGTATATCCCTTACGAAAAGTTATCTATATATATGCATTAGCAGTGATAATCTTTTCAACCATCGGCTTTTTGCATATTACCGGACATATTCATCCCAATATTGACTTAAATACTCAAAATTTAACTATAAATACGTGGGTATCAAACATCACGGCTATTACAATAATTGTTTTTATTGTAATGATTATTATGTTTCGCTACCGTGAAGAGTACGCTCTTATTATAAATAAACTTGAAAAAAAGAATAAAGAAATTTCGGAACAGGAACTCTATTTCCAGGAAATATTTAATTCAACTTCAAATGCTATTTTTATATATTCACTTGATGGAAAGCTACTTGATGTGAATGAAACAATGGTAAAAATGTATGGATATAAATCGCAAGAAGAAGTATTAAAAACAGATGTTAGAAAATTTAGTGTTGAGAAATTTGAAAATTTAGAAGATATACGTCAAAAACATTTTCAAGAAATTAGAGAAAAAGGGTCTATATCTTTTGACTGGAAAGCACGTAAAAAAGATGGAAGCCCTTTTTGGATAAACGTAGAAGCTAAACAAATTAAAATTAATAATAAAGTACGAATTTTATCTGTAGTAAAAGATATTACCCAACAAAAAGAAGATACAATACAACTCAAGCTGTACAGAAACCATTTAAAAGAATTGGTTGCAGAAAAAACCAAGCAATTAGAACAAGCCAATGAAGAGCTGAAAATTACCAATGAGAACATACAGTATCAAAAAGAAGAGGTTTTAGCAGCATTTGAAGAACTCAAAAATATGCAACAGCATATAATTCAAACCGAAAAATTAGCCTCACTGGGGCTTTTAGCAGCAGGTATTGCTCATGAAATTAATAATCCGCTAAACTTTATACAAGGAGGCGTATATGCAATAGAAAATTATTTACAACAAAATATTGACAATAAACACTACAAAGAAATAGAACCCTTACTTAGTGGAATCAAAGAAGGTGTCAGGCGAGCAAGTAATATAGTTACCGGTTTAAATCAATACAGTAGAATAGATGAACAAAAAAAAGAAGAATGCGATATTCATAAAATCATAGAAAACAGTTTGGTAATGCTTAATCATCAACTAAAAAATAAGATTACCATAAGAAAAAATTATACAAGTAAAAAATATAAATTAATAGGCAATGAAGGAAAGCTTCATCAGGTCTTTATGAATATTATCCAAAATGCAATACATGCAGTTGAAGATAAAGGTGAAGGTGAAATTAATATAAGAACCCAAACAGTAGAAAACGAAAAAAAATTGATAATAAAAATAAGCGATACAGGCAAAGGAATAAGCCAACAAAACATGGAAAAGATATTTGACCCCTTTTTTACAACCAAAGATGTGGGTAAAGGTACGGGTTTAGGCATGTCTATTTCATTACAAATAGTTAATGAACATAAGGGAGAAATTAAATACAACTCTATTGAAAATAAAGGAACAGAAGTTATTATTTCACTCCCAATTGAAGTTTAAAAAAATATATATGGAAAAAAAGATTAATATACTTTATGTTGATGACGAACAAATAAACCTGCAACTTTTTTCAATGCTATTTGAAAAAAAATTTAATATTCTTACCGCATCGTCGGGTAATGAAGGATTAAATATTTTAGCTAAAAAAAATAATTTTTCTATTGTAATTAGCGACATGAAAATGCCCGAAATGAATGGTATTGAATTTATTAAAAAAGCACGTGAGCAATATAAAAACATACGTTATTTTATTTTAACAGGTTTTGAAATCACTAAGGAAATTTCAGAAGCTTTAAAACAAAAAATAATTTGCAGCTATTTTAAAAAACCATTTATTCCAACAGATATTGAAGAAAAAATTAACGAAGTTCTATACAATAAATCCTAAATTAAACGATTATGAGCGGAACAAAAACAATCAACTACAAAGGAGTAAACATTTTTTACATGGATTTCTCAAATGCAAAAAACAGAGAAGAAATAAATAAGGTAATGACTGAAAGCATTCACTATATCCGTAATCAACCCAAAAACTCAGTAATTGCTTTAACAAACATGACCAATATGTTTTTTAATAATGATATTAGAAATGATTTTCAAGAATTTTTAAGTGGCAATAAAGCCTACATAAAGATAAGTTCTGTTTTTGGAATGTCCGGTTTGGCGCGTTTTCTTTTTAATTCTTTGATGAAAGTTACCGGAAGAGATGTTCGCTCTTTTGAAACAATGGGAGAGGCACAAGAATTTCTGGTGAAAAATTTATGAACAAACCAATATCCGCAAGTCAATTTTATATCGGCGAATTTAAGCTGTAACATTTTCTTAGGGTTTTCTTATTCAAAATACACAATTTAAACTTAATGCTGAAACTACGATGCTTTCAGCCAAATTTATCAGTCAAAGAAATCATTCATGGCTTAATATTCAATTAAAATTTTATTTTTAAAAATTGGCAAATTCTTTGCTCTAAAAAAGTAGTTTGTATAAAAATATTTAGATTAAATATTTTTATATTACAAAATGTAAAGTATATTTGTAATTAGTATCTGTCTATAAAGTGCTTGATTTTTGGAAATTTAAGATTTTTGATGAATTTTTGATTTTTTCGGTGTAGTAAATGCTTGGGTATTAAACAAACCAAAAAAATTAAAAAGGCGCAAAAAGATAAATTTTCAATTCGATGACTTTATGGACAGACACTAATTAGCTTTAAAATTTGCGGCTAAGCTAAAAATTTATAAATTTAGCATTACCAAAACCTGATCAATAGAATGAAGTTACGTGCTAAAATATTCCTGTTTATATTTATTACTTCCTTTATCATATTTACGATAGTAATTGGGATAATAGTTTTCCGTTATCGTAACGATTCTTTACATAAAGCAAGAGACTTAGCCGATTCATTCACCATTCAAGGAGCAAACTCCGTAAAATCAACACTTGAAAAAGATTTAGGAGTTACAAAAACAATGGCACTTTTTTTCAAAGGCTTTGATAAAATTGATGGAAATTTACGTCATAAAATATACAGTGATGCGATTGGTAATGTGTTAAACGGACACCCTGAATACATGGCGGTTTGGATGTCGTGGGAATTACGTTTTATTGATAAAAACTATACAAAGCCTTATGGCAGACAAAGAACCGTTGCGGTTAAAGATGCAGGAAATATTAAGCTTATTATAGATACAGTTGAAACAGAAGGCGATGCCATAGGAAGCATGTATTATCAACTGAAAATGTCAAAAAAAGATTTACTGACAAACCCCTATTTTTATGTATATTCACCGAAAGAAGGCGGCGATTCCATTCTGGAAACCAGTATTGCTGTACCAATTTTAAAAGACGGTGAATTTGCCGGACTTTCCGGTATAGATATTACGCTCAATCGTTTCCAAAAGTTAACCGATCAAATTCGTCCTTTTGAAAACAGTTACGCTATTTTGATTGCAAATAACGGCACCATTATTTCCTTTCCCGATGAAAAATTTGCGGGCGACAGTATCATCAAGGTTTTTCCTGAATTTGTTAAGTTTAATGTCATGGAAAAAATAAGGGAAGGTAAACAATTTTCATTTATTTATGTTGATAGCTTATCATATTCAAATTATGTTTCGTTTTCACCAATAAAAGTAGGAAATACCGGCGCACCTTGGGCGCTTTGCCTTATTGCCCCAACCAAAAAAATAGAAGAAGAGGCAATAGCAAATTTTAATTATTCTCTATTTGTCGGCTTTATTGGCTTATTGGGTTTTTCTTTAATTATGCTTTTTATTTCACAACGTTTAACACTTCCTTTAAAACAATCCATTGATATTTTAAAAGATCTGGACAAAGGAATTATTGATTTTTCAAAACAAGTAAAAGCACATTCAAAAGACGAGTTGGCAGAGATGGCAAGAACATTGAACAAATTAATGTACACCTTAAATGAAACAGCCATTTTTGCACGAAAAATTGGTCAAGGAGATTTAACTGCCAGCTATAAGCCGCTGAGTGATAAAGATGTATTGGGCAATGCCTTAATTGATATGCAACGAAATTTACGCAAATCAACCGAAATAGAAGAAGTTCGTAGTTTAGAGCGTAAAAAACAAGAATGGGCACAAAAAGGGATTACTCAATTAGGAGAAATTTTGCGTAAAAGTTCTGATAATTTAGAAGACTACCTTTTAAGTATCATTAGCAATATTGTTGGTTATTTAAAAGCTCAACAAGGCGCTATTTTTATTTTAAATGATGATAATCCTGAAAAAGTTTTTCTTGAGCTGCGTACAGCTTATGCTTACAATAAGAAAAAAGTTCTTGAAGCAAAAGTAGAAATAGGTGAAAGTCTTGTAGGCAGGTGTTTTCAAGAGCGTGAAATTATTTATCTGAAAGATTTGCCCGAAGGATATACTTTTATTTCATCGGGTTTAGGCGAACATGAACCCAAAAGCTTAATTTTGCTTCCTTTAATGTTTGAAGCAGCACCTTTTGGAGTGATTGAAATCGCCTCCTTACATGAATTAGCCGATTTTGAAATTGAATTTCTAAAAAGTATCAGTGAACGTGTGGCATCATCAATTTCGGTAGCACTTAAAAATCAAAAAACAGAAGAGTTACTTGAAAAATATCAGCGACAATCGGTAGAAATTGAAGAAAGAGAACAAAGCCTTCAAGCACACCTTGCCGAATTGCAAGAAGCACAAAATGAAATAGAGATTAATAAAATTGAAAACCAATCAGTTATTGATGCATTAACTAAAATAGGCTCGGTAGTGTGGTACGATATGGACGGAAAAATACTTGATATAAAAGACCCCCATCTAAGTGAAGCCGGATTGTCGGAAAAAAGCATGATTGGTAAAAATCAACGTGAATTTGCACCTGAAGCAAAGGAAAATCCTGAAGAATATGAAAAGTTTTGGAAAAATCTACGCTCAGGTATTGTGCAAAAAAGAGTTTTTAAAACACTTACTTCGAAAGGTCTGTTATGGATATCCGAAATTTACACACCCATAAAAGACCATACAGGAAAACCTTATAAAGTGATAAATATCGGTATTGATATTTCACAACAAAAAACCCTTGAAGAACAAATTAAAAAGCTGCAAGAAGAAATTGAGCTATTAAAAAAACAATTAAAAAAGTAGGCTTTTATAAAACAGCAGGCTCTAAAAGTCGGATAATAAATCGCTCAGTATCCATTTCGGCAAGAACACCTACCGGAAAAATTGCCTGATTTTGAATGTGCCCAAAAGAGAATCCATACATTACCGGCATATCTAAATCCGACAACCTATCTGTAATTACCTCTTTCAA
This sequence comes from Bacteroidales bacterium, assembly GCA_021647685.1. Lineage (GTDB taxonomy): Bacteria > Bacteroidota > Bacteroidia > Bacteroidales > NBLH01 > NBLH01. Next base: position 5,664 of record JAKIUH010000083.1, on the reverse strand, counting down.
AGAAAGAGAATTTTCAGGATTTAAGTTTTCTCGATCTAAATCACAAGCATTAAATACTCCCAAAACAATACCCGCCGCCTTTTGCAATTTACCGGATAATAATAATTGAGTTAGCATCCGGTCTATACGGTAGGGAGCTTCGTCAATATCTTCAATAAAAACTATTTTGTTTTCAAAATCAGGTTCATAAGGCGTACCCATTAAAGATGCTAACAAGGCAAGATTACCGCCAATAAGTTTTCCCTGTGCCTTTCCAGAATTTAAAACATAAGGTAAATAAGCAACAACACTATCAGGCTTGGGCGGAAAAGAATGTATCGTTTTTGTTTTGGAAGTGATTGTTAAAATATCTAAAAAGTTTTGAAGCGTATATTCTGTAAATGCCGATGTTCCCACAACACCATGAAAACCTACAAGACCCGTTTTTTTATAAATTGCCTGGATAAGAGCAGTAATATCGCTGTATCCGATTAAAATCTTGGCATGCCTGCGAATTAAATCATAGTCAATAAAGGGCAAAAGGCGCATTGTTCCATACCCGCCACGAATACACATGATTGCATTAACCTCATCATTTTTAAACATTAAATGCAAATCATCTAATTTTTCTTTATCAGAACCGGCTAAATAACCTCTCTTGCGTAAAACATTTTCAGTATGAAACGTTTTATAGCCTAAATCGCTCAGTAATTTTTTTGTATTTGCTAATTTTTCAGGAGTAATAACTCCGGCAGGAGTAATCAAACCAATTGTATCTCCTTTTTTTAATCTTTTAGGTATTATTATAGGATGTTTTATTTTCACTTTTAATATTAAATACGGAAAAACTTACAATTCTTTACGCATTCGGGCAACAGGAATATTTAATTGCTCACGATATTTAGCCACCGTACGACGTGCAATTTGATAACCTTTTTCTTGTAATATTTTTGCTAATTTTTCATCGGTAAGAGGTTTCTTTTTATCTTCATTTTCAATACATTCTTGTAATATTTTTTTTATTTCACGGGTAGAAACTTCTTCTCCACTATCGGTTTGCATTCCTTCGGAAAAGAAATATTTTAAAGGAAAAATACCAAAATGTGTTTGAATATATTTGCTGTTTACCACACGCGAAATAGTAGAAATATCAAGCCCTGTACGCTCAGCAATATCTTTCAAAATCATGGGGCGAAGCAATGTTTCATTTCCTTCTTTAAAATACTCTCTTTGATAATCCAAAATAGCTTCCATGGTAAGCATAAGCGTATTTTGCCTTTGTCTAATAGCATCAATAAACCATTTTGCCGAATCTAATTTTTGTTTTACAAAAGAAATTGCTTCTTTCTGCTGTTTACTTCTATCCTTATTGTTCTGATAGGCTTCGAGCATATTTGCATAGGTTCTGCTTACACGCAAATCAGGTACATTCTTTGAATTAAGCGATAAAACCAATTGACCGTCAACATTTTCTAAAATAAAATCAGGAGTTATATGCTGTGAGTTTTTATTTAAAGGATTAGAATAAGCACTTCCGGGTTTGGGATTGAGTTTTAAAATAATATCTATTGCCTCTTTCAATTCTTCATCCGAAAGATTTAATTTTTGAACAATTTTTTCGTAATGTTTTTTAGTAAACTCAGTAAAATGATTTTTAATAATTTTGTACGCCAAACTCAGGGCTTTATTTTCTTCTTTCGAAGTTTTTAATTTATGTTTTAATTGTAAAGCCAAGGATTCTTGCAAATCGCGGGCGCCTACACCCGGAGGATCAAAATCATGAATAATTTCCAAAATATCCAGTAATTCGCGCTCATCGGTTGTAATATTTTGCGAAAAAGCAATATCATTCACAATAGCTTCAACATCACGACGCAGATATCCGTCTTCATCGATATTTCCCAATAAATATTCTGCTAAGTTCAATTTACGCTCATCCATAATACGCAAGCCCAATTGCGATTGAAGATGTTCATGAAAAGATGTACCTGTTGAATAAGGAATTTCTGTTTTTTTATCGTCCGAAGAATAATTATTACTTGCCAAACGATAGGATGGAGTTTCATCATCGGGCAGATAATCTTCCAGAGTAAATTCATCGTCTTGCCCGTTATCATATTCCTCTTCTTGACTTTGCTGATCGTCCAGTTTTTCCTCTTCTTCCCTGCCCTCTTCCAAAACAGGATTTTCTTCAATTTCTTTTTTAATACGCTGCTCAAGCTGGATAGTAGGCACCTCCAGCAGCTTAATTAATTGAATTTGCTGAGGAGATAATTTTTGAACCAGTTTTTGTTGTAATCGTTGCTTGAGCATTAATTTAAACGTTTTTATTTTATCAAAAAAAGAAATTTCAGATTTAAGAACAAAAATAAATTAAAAAGCTGAAAAAAAAAGTTTATTTATAAAATAATCTATCTTATTTTACATAATTTATATTAATATATGCTTTTTGGTGTAATTTTTGAGTAATTTGTAAGTGCCTGACTCAAAAATAAGCCTTGCCGGAACGGCAAGGCTTATATATTTTAAATATACCTAAAATCCCTTCTATTCTTTACTAAATTTTATATTTCTATACCAAGCTGCAGCAGCAATTATTAAAACTACTGCCAATGTATAATATACAAACTTAGGTACAGGCACCGGATCGCCCGATGCATAAGAATGCAAACCTGATAAATAATAGTTTACTCCAAAATAAGTCATCAATACAGAGGCAAAAGCCAATAATGACAATAAATTAAAACTGTATTTTTTATATAATGCAGGTATAAAACGAGTATGTGTAACAAATGTGTATATAATAATGGTAATCAAAGACCAAGTTTCTTTTGGATCCCAGCCCCAATACCTACCCCACGATTCGTTTGCCCAAACACCTCCAAGAAATGTACCTAATGTAAGCAAATACAGTCCGGCAATCATTGAAATATGATTAATGTTTGTCAATTCGGCAATGGTTAAATCAATGCGTTGCTTATTTTTTTCGCTTTTAAAAATCATTAAAATTAAAGATAAAAAGCCAAGCAATGCACAAAGCGCCAAAAAACCATAGCTTGCTGTAATAACCGATACATGAATGGTTAACCAATAAGATTTAAGTACAGGCACTAAATTGGTTATTTGCGGGTCCATCCAACTTAAATGTGCTACCATAAGCGTAATTGATGCCAGTAAAGACGTGGCAGCTAAAGTAATAGGTGATTTTTTCATAAATAAAAATCCGGCAAGCATCGTTGCCCAAGCGATATATATCATTGATTCATAACCATTGCTCCAAGGTGCATGACCTGAAATATACCAACGTAAACCCAAACCGTAGGTATGTAAAATGAATAATAAACCCAATAAAACAGCCGCAATTACTGTTATTGTTTTAGTTTTCATTTTAGGTCGCAATATACCTGCAAATAACACCAATAGTAAAACGAAACCAATTAGTCCGTAATATTTATAAATACTATCAAAAATATCAATATTTACATATTGAATTTCCATTTTTAATTTTGTTTCGGAAGGAAGGATGTCCGCACCGTATTTACGTTGATAATCTTTTATTTTCTGTAAAATTTGATTGGGTTTTGTCCAATCTCCGGATTTTTCAGCATCGACCATTGCATTATAATAATCAGAAAATACACCGGCAACAAATTCTCTATCCTCATTATTGGTAATATATTTACTTTCGGCAGGATTTAACCATCGATGATGCGAATCGCCGGGAACAGGAAATACACTTAAATATCCCCCTGAGAAAATCTGATAAACAATGTTTACTCGTTCATCAACAGCAATAACATCTTTATCAAATTTTGTTCGGTGAGAAGGTTCTTTGTTAAAAGCTTTATTTACATATGATTTTAGTTTATATTCTTGCTTTTGCAAATTTACCAAATCATTAAACGAAACATATTTACCCTCAACACCTAAAACTCTTTTTAGTTCCGGGTTACTTACTTTAATCATTTTCACATCTTTCCAAAACTCCTGATTAAAAACCATCCCCAGAAAAACCTGATTTGGACTCAATCCTAAAAACTTTTCTTTACGTGATACCTTACGTAGTAATTCACTTGTCAGTGTATTATAAGGTTTTGTTCTAGAACCGTTATCTTGAACAAACAATGCTCCGAACTTTTTAGCGTGTTCAGCATCTACATGCGGACGCGGGCTTTGAGCAAAAATACTCTGAGAAATAAACATCGAAATAATCAAAGCAACGGTTGTCAGTTCTTTTCTTTTGTTTCTGATATCCGAAGTTTTTTTAAGCATCTCTACAAAATAGCTGTTTTTGTTAAAAATAGACCAAAACATACCTAAAGCAAGCAAAAAATATCCTAAATAGGTAACTAAAGTACCTGCTTTATCTTTATTTACCGATAATATCGTTCCTTGTTCATCTTTATCATAAGAAGACTGGAAAAACCTGTACCCCCTATAGTCCAATACATTATTCATAAAAATTCGATAATCTTTTTTCACATTGTGTTCTTTATCTATCAAAGTAACTTCACTTGCATAAGAAGACGGACTTTCAGAGCCCGGGTATCTGTCTAATTGAAAATCTCTTAATTTTAGAGAAAAGGGGAGATGAATTTCTTTAACACCGTAAACAAGTTTAACATTTACCCCGTTAATATTAGTATATGCAGGAATTCCCATTGAGCCGTAAGCACTTAATACCTCTGCCTTTTGTACTTCATTTTCACTTTTTACATCAAATTCCAAAGCAAAAAATTCAATTCCGTTACTCACATCTCCTGGTATGTAGGATATTCTTGCCATTTTATAATAATTTGTAACAACAAAAAGCGCTTCACCTACTGAATATATTTGATTAACTTGCAAGGCTATTTTTTCACCGGCAGAAAAAACCGTATCAATAGTTCCACTCATGGTTTGCCTATTTAATTCATAGGGTGAACGTATGTATAGCCGATCATTTTCGGTAAAAATTTGTACCGAATTTGAGTCATTTTTTTGATTAAATGAAAAATGTAATTTCCCGTGAGCTATTGTTGATTTATCAGCTAAATAATGACTATCCATTTTTCCATGTGATGAAAAAACCAATTCAATTATGGGCTTTCCTCCAATAACTTCAACTACTGTTTCTTTTGGATTGGGTATAATATTTTTAAGTTCTATATTTATCTTTTTCCCTGAAATCTCAATTTCTTCTTTCAATTTATTTTTTAACATTGGTGAAATAAATACTTCTTTTTCAAAATGAGCTTTGTCATTACCGGTAGTTAAATCTACTTGAAAAAAAGATTCTCCCGACAAAATCGTATTACTTAGCTCTCCCTCGCGTATATGCATGGTGCCTTCAAAACTGATGTATCTGGTTATTCCGGCACCAATAAGTATAATAATAAATGCTACATGAAAGGTTAAAATACTCCATTTTTCCTTTTTGTATAATTTATACTTAAAAATATTTCCAATCATATTGATTGTTAATAAAAGCTGAATTAGTTCAAACCACCATGCTTGATATATGAAATGTTTTGAAACAATTGCACCATAATCGTTTTCAACAAATGTAGCAACTGCCATTGCAACTGCATACATTATTAATAAAACTGCCATTGTAGTCATCGAAATTAAAAAATTATAAATTTTCTTCATCGCTCTATATTATTTAATTATCTGTATATCAATGTAAATAGTTTAACATGTACA
>JAKIUH010000082.1 GCA_021647685.1 Bacteroidales bacterium | reverse complement strand
TATTTTTTATAAAGCGTTTAAACTATAAATTGTTTGTTGGGTTTTTTAACACATTGAATATAAACACAATAAATAGCGATGACTTTTAAATCAGGGTTCTGATATTTGTTTGATTTTATGTACTTTACTTAACTTTTGTGAGTTCTCTACTCGGCTTGCAATAGGGTAAAATTTATTAATTTTATACTTTTGATTATCATTAATTAAAGTTTCTGTAAATAAATCTATTTCTATTTCAAATAGTTTCAGACTTTGTACTAAATTTCCCCTTAATAATTTCACAAACACAGGCTGAAAGCCTTATTTATTTTAACCCAATGGCAACGCCTTGGGTCTTAGAAATAAATAAATTATATACGCACTGTAAGTGCAATTTAACTTAGCCTTTCAGGCTGTATTATATCTACGCTAATTATTTCCTTTGGGCTTAATTTAATAAGGCTTTCAGCCTTTTATGAGAATATAAAAATAAGTAAGTTTTTCTTAGCTTATTCATTAATTATCCGTCTTTTTGAATAAGAAAAGAATTGATGATGGGAATAACATGTTAATTATTAAACATATAGTATATGCGAGAGTTTAGTACCTTATCTTCAAATAGCTTTCTGAAAATAAAAAAGTACCAACAATAAAACGGATAGTTTATTTTGGAGCAATAATATAAAGATATATCCCTATAATGGCAAAAGTTATATTCGGAATCCAAACCGATAAAAGTGGTGGCATTGAGCCTGCTGTTGCCAATTCGGTAAAAACTTTCATAAAAAAGATGTATAAAAAACTAAGTATCAAACCTATAATAATATTTATACCGGTACCTCCACGCCTTTTGGTGGTAGATAAACTTACACCTATTAGGGTTAAAACTAATGCAGAAAAAGGATAAGCTACACGACTGTATTGTTCCACTCTATATGTATCAATTTTATCATCTCCACGCAACTCTTGCTCTGCGATAAATTCTCTAAGCTCATGAATATTAAGTGTTTGTACTGTTTTTTCCAAGCGCTCAAAATCAGCCGGACTTAAATTTAAAGTGGTATCAATTGATGTTCCGTGTTTAATTTCTTGCTCTTTTCCGTCTTTGTATGTTCTGATATAATAATTCATCACTCTCCACTTATGCTTTGTAGAATCCCATTGTGCTCTGTTGGCTATAAGTTTTGATATGAGTTCTTTTCCGTTAAATTTTTCAAGCGAAAATTTATAAGCCACTGCACGTTTTTTATCATAACTTTCAAGATATACAAAAACACCCGGCTGTATTTGTTTGTGTACGTTTCTCGAATTATAACCTTTTTTCTTACTAATATATTTTAATTCAAACCCAATTCGATGTTTATTTGCTTTTGGAATAACATATGCCGCTAAATAAAATGACAATAAAGCAAGAAAAACAGCAGAAACCAAATAAGGAAGCATTAAGCGCCTATAACTGACCCCGCTGGAAAGAATAGCAACAATTTCAGAATCACCGGTGAGTTTTGAAGTAAAAAATATGACCGAAATAAAAACAAACAAAGGAGAAAAGAAATTAGCAAAAAAAGGAATAAAATTCAAATAATAAACAAATAATATTTCATTCCAAGGAACATTATTTTCAATAAAATCATCAATTTTTTCGGCAACATCAAAAACAATTACAATTAGCATAATCATTCCCAGGGCAAAGAAAAATGTACCCAGAAATTTTTTTATAATGTAAATATCTAATGTTTTAAGCCCGAGAAATCTCATTACGATGATTTTATAATTTTTGCATTAATCTTTTGATCATAATTTCTTTCCAAGAAGAAAACGTTCCATTTTCGATTTTGTTACGTGCTTCACCTACCAACCACAAATAAAAAGCCAAATTATGAATACTTGCAATTTGTGCACCCAAACGTTCGCCGGATACAATTAAATGACGAAGATACGCTTTTGAATAGAATTTATCAACAAAAGAGTTTCCTTCAGGATCAATTGGCGAAAAATCATTTTTCCACTTTACATTTTTTATATTAATGGTACCGTTTCTGGTAAATAACATTCCATTTCTGCCATTCCGCGTAGGCATCACACAATCAAACATATCAGTGCCCATCGAAATACCTTCTAAAATATTTGCCGGAGTACCTACTCCCATAAGATAGCGCGGTTTATCTTCGGGCAGTATATGGTTTACTAAATCCAGCATTTCGTACATCATTTCTACAGGCTCTCCCACCGAAAGTCCACCAATCGCATTTCCCTCGGCGTTTTGCGAAGCAATAAACTCCGCCGATTGCTTACGCAGATCTGTATATACACTCCCTTGAACAATAGGGAAAAAGGCTTGCGAATGCTCGTATTTAGGTGCTGAATTTCTAAAATATTCTATTCCGCGAACCAACCACGAGTGGGTTAAATCCAATGATTTTTTTGCATAGTCATAATCACACGGATAGGGTGTACATTCATCAAAAGCCATCATTATATCGGCACCGATTATGCGCTGTATATCTACCACATTTTCAGGTGTGAATTTGTGTCGCGAACCATCAATATGCGATTGAAACACAGCTCCTTCATCAGACAATTTACGGTTTTCGGCAAGCGAAAATACCTGAAAACCGCCACTGTCGGTTAAAATAGGCTTGTTCCAATTCATAAACCGGTGCAAACCTCCGGCAGCTTCCATTGTTTCCATTCCCGGACGCAGGTAAAGGTGGTAGGTATTGCCCAGTATTATTTGTGCTTTAATATCTTCATCCAACTCACGCTGATGCACACCTTTTACCGAAGCCAAAGTGCCTACCGGCATAAAAATAGGCGTTAAAATCTCACCATGGTCGGTAGTAATTTTTCCACTTCGCGCATTTGATTTTGTATCTTTTTTATGAATTTCAAATTTCATTTTCCAAATATATATTTCGGCAAAAATACAGTTTTTTTTGATAATACCTTAAATCTGCAAATATGTTAATTATTCGTTGACAATTATACACGGACAATTAATAATAATTCATTACTTTTGCACTATTTAATTTAAAATTTATGCTAGCAGATATTTCCGGTTTATCTATATTTGAATTGTTTACAATTGGAGTTTTTCTTTTGGCTCTGTTTGTTCAACTTTTTTATTATCTGTTTTTTTATTTACGAATTGCTTTTTGTAAGTTTAAAGATAAAAAAAATGAGCAATTTCCAGTATCTGTAATTATTTGTGCCAAAGACGAGGCACAAAATCTTGAAAATTTTTTACCCTCTGTACTTGAACAAAATTATCCCGATTTTGAAGTAATTGTTGTAAATGATGGCTCAGAAGACGAAACAGCCGATGTTTTAAAAAGGTTTGACAACAAATATAAACACTTGTATGTAACAACTATACCCAAGAATAACCGATTCCGTCAAGGGAAAAAATTAGCGGTAACCATAGGTTTAAAAGCCGCAAAAAATGAGTGGGTTTTATTAACCGATGCTGATTGTGAGCCTGTATCAAAAAACTGGATTAGCAAAATGCAAACTAATTTTAAAGAAAATACAGATATTGTACTTGGATACGGCGGTTATTTTAAAAGAAAAGGTTTTTTAAATAAATTAATCCGTTTTGACAGTTTATTTATAGCCCTACAATATTTTACATTTGCAAAAGCAGGAATACCTTATATGGGTGTGGGTAGAAATTTAGCTTACAGGAAATCTGTTTTTTTTAAGAATAAAGGTTTTGCATCTCATTTAAAAATAAAATCAGGCGATGATGATTTGCTGGTTAATAAAATTGCTCATAAAAAAAATACGGCTATTGAACTATCACCTGAAAGTTTTACACGAAGCATTCCCGAAACAAGCTTTAGCTCTTGGTATTATCAGAAAAAAAGACATTTAACAACCGGCAAATATTACAAATTTAGTCACAAATTAGTTTTAGGGTTTGAAATATTCAGTCGCTTTTTATTTTATTTATCACTGATTACCGGATTAGTGTTCACGAATTTATGGATATATTTTACAGCAGGTTTCTTAATCAGGTTTTTATTACAGCTCATCATTTTTTATGCAGCATCGGTCAAATTTAAAGAATCGAAGGTGTTTTACTTCGGTATAATATTTGATTTTATCTTACCATTGATTAACTTTATCATAATTTTAAGTAATATTCGACTACGTAAAAGACGGAATGGATTCGCAAACTAAACACTCAACAAAGGCAAAACGTGATATTGAATTGGTTAAACGTGCACGCACGGGAGATCAAAAAGCTTATGCTGAGCTTTTAAGCCATTACCGCGACTCCATATTTTTTATGATGAAAAAAATGGTTAAAAATGATGACGATGCAGAAGATTTAACCATTGAAGCATTTGGAAAAGCCTTTAAAATGCTGGATAATTATAAAGGTTCGTATGCATTTAGCACTTGGCTATTCAAAATTGCATCCAATCATTGCATCGACTTTATCCGTAAACAAAAAAAACATACTTTATTATCTATTGATGAGAGCAATGAAAGTGAATCAATGCCTAATCAATACATTCTATCGGAAGTGCCTGACCCTGAGGAAGAAATGATTTGGAGACAAAAAGGAAAATTATTAAAAGATTTTATCAATAGATTACATCCTGATTATCAAGAGATTATAAAAATGAAATATTTTCATGGTTTATCCTATATGGAAATAGCCGAAGAGTTGGAAATACCCATGGGAACAGTAAAAGCCCGTTTGTTTCGCTCAAAAGAATTGCTGCAAAGCATTATGAAAGATAAAGACATATAAGTTTAGCTTAACCGCATGAAGAATCGAAACTTTACAAATACCTGTTTAATCATTAAATTACTTATTTGAACTTGGAAATCATAAAAAAATACTTTCCTGATTTAACGGAAAATCAAATTAATCAGTTTGCCTGTTTGGATGATTTATACAAGGAATGGAATGCAAAAATCAATGTAATTTCGCGAAAAGATATTGATACTCTTTACGAAAGGCATGTTTTACATTCATTGGCAATAGCTAAGTTTATCCGATTTACGGACAATACAGATATTTTGGATGTAGGTACAGGTGGAGGCTTCCCGGGAATACCGCTAGCAATTATGTTCCCAAAGGTGAATTTTTATTTAGTTGATTCTATTGGGAAAAAAATAAAAGTAGTGAATGCCATAGCCGAAGAATTAAAACTAAAAAATGTGAAAGCCGTACATCAAAACAGTAAAGATGTTCGTCAAAAATTTGATTTTGTTGTAAGTCGGGCTGTTACTGCTTTTCCCAAGTTTCTTAATTTGGTAAAAGGAAAAATTAAAAATAAAGATAAAAATGCCGTTTCAAACGGAATAATTTATCTGAAAGGCGGTGATTTAAGCCAAGAGTTAAATGGTTTTAAAAACAAAGTTATCCTTACGCCCATAAGCCGGTATTTTAATGAAGATTTTTTTACAACTAAATGGGTGCTTTATTATCCGTTTTTTTAACTTCTTTTTTTAAGCGTATATTTTGTTTTTATACAAGCCTTAATCCGGATTGTTTTGTCCTACAGTACTATCGTGGGTGACAGAGATTGAACAAGAATATTTCTATAAATTACTGATACATAACATTATAATATGTATTACAAATACCACTTATAAATAATTTCATGCCACTTATACATTAAACACCACCACTTACAAAATACATCGCAAAAAAAATTTATTTTAATAAATTAATTTGCTTTTAAAAAAATTATTAATTTATTTTGTTCCAGCCTTAATGAACCAATTTACTAATCATGAACCCGAAAATCTCTGTTATAATTGTTTGGAAAATTCATTTTATAAATTCGTAAATCAAAAAGTGGCTTTTGCCGGCTGAATCTTCTATTTTTTAAGCAATAGAATTTGTTCATAACAAAAAAAATTATACTTTTGCAGTCCGTTTTAGGAAAATAATTATCATTCTATAAAAATAAAATAAAATGAAAAGGACATTTCAGCCATCGAACAGAAAGAGAAAGAATAAGCATGGATTCAGAGAAAGAATGTCAAGCGTAAGCGGACGTAAAGTTCTTGCTGCCCGTAGAGCAAAAGGAAGAAAAAAATTAAGCGTTTCTGACGAGCCTCGTCATAAACGTTAAACAATCCAATGTTTAAACAATATAAACTTACCCTTTCACCAAAAGTGAAAGGGTTTTGTTATTTGCAAGTTTTGATTTAATCCTAAACCGGAGATTTAATAAGTGTGAGTAACATTTTAAAATCCTGATGTGCATTTACTGCATGCATTATATTTGCAGGCATAATAATAGATTTTCCTGCTTTTACATTAAATGATTCGTCTCCGATAATGATTTCCGCTTCACCTTCCAATACCTGAACCAATGCATCAAAAGGTGCCTGATGAGGACTTAATTTTTCGCCTTGGGCAAATGCAAACAAACTTACGCGTCCGTTTTTGTCATCCATAATGCTTTTACTAACTATTGTACCTTTCTGATACTGAACAATTTCGCAAAAATCCAAAATTGTACTATGATTTACTTGTTTCTTATCCAGAATTAAGATTTTAAGAGTTTATTATCTTGTAAAGATAAAACAAATAATACTTTATTTTTATGACAAAAATCAGATTTATAATAAAAAAACAGTCGCAATCCGACTTTAAAGACCGTTAAGGAAGTAGTTTCTCAGAAACATATTCTGCAAACTTTTCCAGAGAAGGGTCTCTCGCACCCATTAAAAGAATAAGCGTGTTATTTGTAAGCCCTTTTTTTATCTCTGCCGGAAAATCAAGCTTGTTTTCAACAAAAAAGGCATTTTTCCCTTTTTCTTTTATTCCTTTAATTAAATCGTTTGCCGAAATATCTTTGGTAACTGTTCCGCCTGCATAATAAATTTCACTCATCCAAATTTCATCATCCGGACCTAAAGTTGCTGATATTTGATTTATAAATTCATCTTTCAAAAAACGAGTTGGACCAAAACCATGCGGCTGAAACCATGCAATAACTTTATCAGCAATATTTTGACATGCACTAATTGCTGCTGCAATTTTAACCGGATTATGTGCATAATCATCGATTATGGTAATGCCGTTCTTTGAATCGATAATTTGCATACGTCGGTAAATTCCTTTATAAGCCGACAATGCTTGGGCACATTTTTCTAATGAAATGCCTTTTTGATGTGCCACAGCCACAGCTGCTGCTGCATTTTCCATATTATGTTTGCCGATAATAGGTATCTTAAAATTAACTTCGTTAATTTTAAAACGAATTTCATATCCCGATTGTTTAAAACCACCGGTACAGTATCTGCAAGCTGTATATCCAAAATCAAATTTGTTATTTACCGAAAATTGACTTGCTATGGGGTGCGAATAATTCACCACAAATAAGTTTCTGGTATTTTCTTTAAATTTCTTAAAAATATCCTTTAAAACCGAAATTTCTTTATGATCTTTATCAATATTCAACAATACCCCTGTATCCGGTCTGTATTTTATTAAACTGCCATCCGATTCATCGGCTTCAATAATCAGATAATCGCCCTTTCCAGCTACGGCATTGCCAATTTCACCTTTTTTGATTAATGAGATTAATCCTGCGCCGGTAATTAAAGAGGGTGCATATCCGGCATACTCCATAATCTGATAAAGCATTGCTACCGTTGTGGATTTACCCGATGTACCTGAAACAGCAATTGTTTTTTTTGTTTCGGAAATAGCAGCCAAAATATCGGCACGGTGAACAATTCGTAAGTTATTTTCTAAAGCTTTTGCATATTCAATATTGCTTTTTTCTACTGCAGTAGAAACTATTACCATTTGAATTTCTCCCTTTAAGCCACTTCCGTCTTGCGGAAAAGTTTTAATTCCGGTATCTTCCAGTTTCCTGCGTAGCTCATTATTTGTATCTTGGGTAAAATACCTGTCCGAACCGGAAACCTGTTTGCCAATTCCTGCAAGATATTGTGCAATAGCACTCATTCCGGCACCGGCTATGCCAATAAAAAAGAAATGATGATAGTCTTTGATATTTATTTGATTCATCTGGCAAATATAAAGTTATTTTTTAATGAATAATAAAAAAACAGCCTTAGAAAATATACCTTAAATCCGCAATAATGTTCGTTGCGAAAAGTCAAAAAAATTGTCCAAGCACCGGCGGATGAGCGTTAGTATTAGTGTAGGACCGTTTTGAAACACGTAAACATAGCATTAGTTATGATAAGTATCGAAAAACAAGCATTCCCGATAATGATGCGTATCTGCCGGTAGGCTGACATGGTTTTGGCTTTGCAGTAGAAGTTAGTTGTAGATTTAAGGATATAACTAAAATTTTATATTTTTACACAATTAATGCAAAAAGAAAGTTAATTTTAACAAGAGAAATCTGTAATGAAATCAAAATTTCTTGTTTTAAAAGTACTAAATAAAGTAAGAAAAGTACCTATCTCAAAAATTGCTTTTTTTGAAACCCATGGTAAAGAAACCTATACATTTATAGATTTTACAGAAATTTACTGGGATAACATTCCACTAAAAGTGTATGAGGAAAAGTTAAAAAAAGATGGCTTTTACAGAATAAGCAGGAAACAGTTAATTAATATACAACATGTTCGAGAAATTATTTGTGGAGCGACAACCATATTGGTTATGGATAGTGGTGATCGTTTCACGGTTTCGCAACGTAAAATATCTAAAGTAATCAAAGCATTTCAAGAAACAGGGATATAATATTGTGATAAAAGACGAGTAAAATACTATTTTTAGAAAGATTTTAATGAATTGTAAACTAGTTACAAGCAAAATACAAAGGTCTGTATTTTAAAGCATTACAAAAATAATTAGCACGTTAATTCCAAATAATACTACGTTTATACCTAAAGTTTGCACTCCTATTGTTTTTTTAATTTTAATTCGCTTAATTTGTATTAAACTTAATAAACCAATTTACTAATCATGAAAAAAACAAAACCGGCTAGAACTTTAATACAGCACTTTTTTAAAATACTTTTTAAGCGTGTAAGCGCCCCCTACACACACAGTTTCCGGCATCTGAAGCTTCAAAATCAAAAGCTCTTCTAAAAGATAAGAATAGTAGATACAAAAATGAAAAGAGCACACCAAAATATAATCTTGAAACAAACTCCCTTCCTCAAAGGACAAATTTCAGATTACCGTTTTGGTAGCTCCTTTACCGGGAGCAAAGGTATAAAATATATGAGAAACATTAAGTTTTTTAGGTTCTTGAAATGATAAACAGAACGTTTTTTGATAAAAACCAATTATTAATTTAAGATTTTAAAATGAAAAATATATTATTAGTAGGAATTATTATTCTCAGTATATCTCTGAGTTTATTTACTATGAATTGTAATCAAAATAATGAAACAATAGAGCCGGAATACCAATTTACAGAAATTGAAGTGCCGAGCATTTATAGATCAGAACTAAAGTCAACAAACATCGATTATGAAATTGTTGAAGATGCTATAACTTTTGAAACCAAGAGTGGAGAAAAAGTATATGGCAAAATCAGGGTTACGTTTCCATACAATGATTCGAATAAAGTTATAAAAGTAGAACTAACAAAAAATATAATGGAAAAGTTAAACTTAGATACTGATTTTTTTAAGAAATACTACGATACTTCTTTAAAAAATACCTCAGAAGATAATTTAGGCGACTGCTTTGTTTCATGTGAAGGTCAAGAACGTGGTGTTTTTTGGTGTAAATTAGGTTGTTTTGTAGTTGCTGTCATAGAAGCTGCATCACCATTATAAAATTTTAATAAATAAAAAAGGCTGTCAATTCATATCTGTATCACTAAAAACAATGAACAAGACAGCCTTTAAAATTTATAAATTATGAAAACAACACTGTATTTTATAGTTTTCCTATTATTTAACACACATTTAATTGGTCAAATAAAATTTTCAAGAATTATAGTTGACGCAGAAACAAAACAGCCTATTAATAGTGCTCATGTATATATTAACAATAAAACTCTTGATGGAGCTATAACCAATATGAATGTCCGATTTGTAATTAATGGTGTCAATGAAAACAGCATATTGACAATTAGCCATATATCTTATTTACCAATAAGCGTAAAAATTTGTGAAGTAAAAAAGGATACTATTCTTTTAGTTAAGAATTTTTATCATTTGGCTGAGGTGAAAGTTAATGATCTTAGCACATATTCTCTTATGGAACACGTATTAGATTCATTAAAAAAATATTACCCGAAACAGGTAATGTATCTTGCAAGTATTACTTCATATACTTATGAGCCTGATTCATCTTTTTTAAATATTTTGAACGAATCAATAGCAAATGTTTATCATAAATCCAACAGAGTTTTTTTTAAGGTAATAAAAGCAAGATCAAAAGCATTTTCTGAGAGAGGAAAAAGAAAATTTAAGAATAATAGAATGGTAGCAATTGCAAGTATTGCATCCGATAATCTCTTTTTTTTAAAAAAAGATGATATATTTTATAAGGGCAAACTAAATTTATTTAATATACAGATAGTTTCAGAAATAAAGTATAAAAATAATACACTGATTAAAATTAAATGTTCAAGAAAAAAGAAAAATGAGGATAAGGACAATTTTATACTTTATATTGACGAAAAAAACTATTTAATAAAAAAGTACTATTTATATAACAAAATTCAAACTTATGAAATTGGCTTTAAGGTAGTTAATGATCAACTATACCTCGACTATTCAATTAGACAAAAACTTGTAAACGTTAAGGAAGTACCACCTTATTATTTTAAAATTATGACTATATACAATATAGATACACAAACTAAATATAGCCCTGATACATTCCAGTCTTATTTCAAAATTGTAGCTCAGAGGTTAAATAATTATACAAATGATTGGGATGAAGAGTATTGGGAAAATTATAATTTCATACCTTTACCAGAGTGGGTAAAAGAAAAAATAAAGAATAACTAAATAATGAAATTTAGTACAAAAATGAAAAGAGCACAGCAAAATATAATCTTGAAACAAAATCCTTTCCTCAAAGGATAAATTTCAGATTACCGTTTTGGTAGCTCCCTTACAAGGAGCAAAGGTATAAAATATAATTCGGAATCAGAGCATTCCAAAGTTCTTGAAATGATAAACAGTATAATACCCCTATAAATTAGTACCATTGTTTAAGTTGAAAATATTATTACTTTAAACGATGAAAAAAACGAGAAAACAAAGACGCAAATTCACATCAGAATTTAAAACACAAGTAGCATTAGCAGCATTAAAAGAGCGAGAAACTCTATCAGAATTATCTAAGAGATTTGATTTACACCCCAATCAAATTAGTAAATGGAAGCAAGAATTTTTATCCAAAGCAAATGTTGTATTTTCGAATAAAGAGGAAAAAACGGAGAAGAAACAAGAAGTTGATATTGAGAAATTATATACAAAAATCGGTCAACTTGAAATGGAAAAAGAATTCTTAAAAAAAAACTTAAAGAAACACAATCTGTTATGATACGGCGTACTATGGTAAAGAAAAATCACACATTAAGTATTCGCCGTCAATGTTCTTTATTATCTATTAGTCGGAGTGGTTTATATTATCAACCGCAAGGCTAAATGACAAATATTTAAAGAAGTGAAAAATGAAAAATACAAACATTGTTATTATAATAATTTTATTTCTTACACCAGTTCAATTATACAGCCAAAAATCCTTTATACAGATAGGATTTGGTATGCATCAGGATATACATATGGGCGCAACTTTAATATTAGATACAATTTTAATAGAACCATACTCAATTAAAGATGAATATAGACCAACGGGTATGATTTCATATCAAAAAAGGTTCAAAGATAAATTTGAAATTGAAATTGGTTTTGGTTATTCAATAACTTATTATGGCTACATTGTTGGCTTATATAATTCTGTTTTTAACTCATTTACCAAAAAAATTGGTACCCGTGCTGCCCATACTTTTACTTTCCCGATAAATGTAAATATTTCTTTGACAAAACGCTTATATGTTAAGACAGGTATTTCGGCAACATTGGGTATTTTAAAGCCTAGCAAGCCTATATATTTTAATGATACACCTGAAATTAATGGCATATATAATTCAATGCAAAATATTTTCAAACCTAACTCTATAAATTATGGTTTTGGACTAGGGTATAAGATTTGGAGATTCGATATAGTTTATTTTAGAAAAAATACGATTGGTAAAGTAACAAAACCAATTAATATAAACAACAAGGATTATGAAGTTTTTGGCAGGTTTTATTCAAATACTTTTTCGATATTTTATAACTTTATGCTAAAATAAAATTATGCAAAAAATAAGAAAAAGCATAATAAGAAAGACCATGAACAAGCTAAAAACGACGAAGAGTAAAATGTTAAAAATAAATTCTATTTTTTTGTGGTACTGTATTAAATCCCCAAAAATAGGAAGCATACATAAATACAATCATAAAAATAAGTCTGCTTGACAAAGGACAAATTTCAGATTACCGTTTTGGCAACTCTCTTTTGCGAACAAATAAAAAAATTCAGAACAACTGACCTGTAAGGAATTAAGATGAGCCCCAAAAATAAATTTTACGAAGTAAAAATCTGCTTAAATCCGATTAATCTGTGGATAAAAAAGATCTGTATCCCGCACCTATCTTTGGTGC
>JAKIUH010000081.1 GCA_021647685.1 Bacteroidales bacterium | reverse complement strand
TATACGACAGCATAACCTTAAGGGAAATAAAAAGATACCCTGCAAGTATTCCTATTGGAAAATATAACTTTGTTAATAAGTCAAGGCAGTACTTACCTGTTTTATTAGGAAGGGAAGTTTATATGGCAAAATGTTGGGGATGCCACAACCCTACTACACAGGCTTTTGGACCTTCTTTCAAATCAATAGCTGAAAAAAGAACACCAGAATACATAAAAGCACAGATAATAAGCCCTGAACATACATCAAAAATTTTAGGATATAAAAGAAATGCAATGCCAAAACTAAAAATATCAAATGAAGAACTTGAAGCTTTAGTTAGCTTCATAATGGAGCAAAAAAATGTTAAGAATAACTGAATATATAAAAGACACACTAAAAGAGAAAAAACCAAGAGTTTTCAACGGAGTAATTCTTATCTGGAATTTAACAAATGTATGTAACCTCTACTGCAAACATTGCTATTCATCTGCAAATCAGATAAAAGACGGAGAACTTTCCTTTGAAGAAATAAAAAGGGTTGTACCTGAGCTAAAAAAATCAAATATTAAAAAAATTTTAACAAAAAAATTCCCTTTAAATAAAAATGTTATTCTTATAATTTGGAGTAATTATGAAACTTTAAAGATATATAAATATGATTTTGAGAAAAATAAAATAATAAAACCTTATTAATACCCTACAACGAAAATTTCATTCTTAAAGTTCTTCACGAAAAAAAAGAAATTATCACACAACTGCCTTTCGGTTTTTTGGATTTATATCATTAAAAATCTTTATCTTTTTTATAAAAAAGCCTTTTTTGCATTAAAAAAAGTGTATTTTTAAACAAAAAAATACAAAAAATCATAAAAAAATTAATTTTATGTAAAAAATATTCTAAATTTTTTCCTTTCTTTGCAAATATGTTATGCATGCACAACAAAACCTAACAAAACTTAAACTATTATGTTAAATATTGCATTATTCGGTCCTCCCGGTGCAGGAAAAGGTACTCAATCTGAATTTTTAATTAAAAAGTATAAACTTTTCTATATTTCAACCGGTGATTTACTTCGGAAAGAAATCAAAGAAGAAACTGACTTAGGATTAGCCGCCAAAAGTATTATTGAAGAAGGAGGATTGGTTTCTGATGAAATTATTGTACAGATTATCGAAAAAACCATAAAAAACAACCCCGATGCCAACGGTTTTTTGTTTGACGGTTTTCCCAGAACATATGTTCAAGCATTTATACTCGAAGGTTTAATGATTAAGCTTAACACATCACTAAACCGTTTAATAAGTATTGATGTTCCTGAGGAAGTTTCGGTAAAACGACTTATGGAGCGAGGAAAAACATCAGGAAGAAGTGATGATACAGAAGCAGTAATTCGTAACCGCTTAAAAGAGTATCATGATAAAACACTCCCCGTTCTTAAATATTATAAAGAAAAAAAGATTTATTCGAGCGTTGACGGAACAAAAAGTATCGAAGAAGTTACTCAAGCTATTGAAAAAATTATTAAAGAAGAGCTGAGCAAAAACCTCTTAAACATTGTTCTTTTTGGCTATCCGGGCTCAGGTCGTGGTGTACAAGGCATGAAATTAGCTGAAAAATATGATTTAGAATATGTTGCCACCGGACACATGCTTGATGAAGAAATCAGAAAAAAAACAAAAATAGGAAAGCAAATAAAAAGTTTTTACGAAAACGGACAATTAGTGCCCGATGAAATTGTAGTGCAACTAATTGAAAATAAAATTGCTAACAAAGAGCATTCAAAGGGGTTTGTATTTAAAGGCTTTCCGCGTACATTGGTTCAGTCTTATATATTTGACGGAATAATGAAAAAACACGGGCTTTCAATTACCAAGATTTTTGAATTAAAGGTTCCTACTCTTGAATTGTTAAAAAGGCTGGAAGACCGCCGTAAAAGCGATAATGCCAAACCTTTTGACTCATCGACAAAAAAAATCATTTCAAGACTGGAACAGCATGAAAAAACAACTATTCCGGTTATTAAACGTTACAAACAACTTTCGAGTGTTACAAAAATTGACGGAACTCTATCAGTAGATGAAGTTTTTGAAAAATTATGTCATGAAATTGAAACCGGTTATAAAAATTTAAGATAAGCCTTAAATCAAACTTATCTTTTTGGGCAATTGCAAAAATGATTTTCTATCAATTTTGTAATTGCTCAATCTATTACCATACCCCATTACAAAAAAACACTTACCTTTGTTTCCATATAATTGTTACCAAAAACATTATGGAAAAAACGGGAATTGTTATAAAATCAACAGGAAGTTGGTATCTGGTTAAAACGGAAGATAAAACCTATAAATGCAAAATAAAAGGCAAGTTCCGTACTGAAGGATTTGTTGCAACCAATCCCCTTACTGTAGGAGATAAAGTTGATTTTATTATAAAAAAGGAAGAAAATACCGGATTCATCACCAAACTGCATGAACGCAAAAATTACATTATTCGCCGTTCGATAAATTTATCGCATAAAGCACACATTATTGCAGCAAATATCGACAGGGCATTTTTAATTATTACTATAAAAATGCCAAAAACACATACTATTTTTATTGATCGCTTTTTGGTTTCGGCAGAGGCATACAATATTCCGGTTACTCTGGTTTTTAATAAAATTGATTTATACGATGAGCAAGATAAAATGAAAGTGGAAGAACTTATTTCCATGTATGAGGAGATACCTTATCCTTGTTTAAAAGTTTCAGCACAAACCGGCGAAGGCTTAGAAAATTTACGCAATGAACTCAAAAATAAAGTCAGTGTTTTTGCCGGAAACTCAGGTGTTGGTAAATCAACTTTAATAAACAAATTAGACCCTTTGTTGAATTTAAAAACTGCAGAAATATCTGATTACCATAAAAAAGGAAAGCATACTACTACTTTTTCTGAAATGCACCCTTTTAATTTTGGTGGGCACATAATTGACACGCCCGGTATCAAAGGTTTCGGACTGGTTGATCTGGAAAATGAAAATCTTGCAACTTATTTCCCTGAGATGTTAAGATTTCAAGTAAATTGTAAATATTATAACTGTACACATGTACATGAACCCAGATGTGCAGTAATGTCTGCGGTAGAGTATGGTTTTATAGGAATTTCACGGTACGAAAGCTATTTAAGCATGTTAGAAGAAAAAGAAAAGGGTAAATATAGAGAAGATATTTATAAGTCGTAAACAAAAAGCCGGAAATGATTTTATCAAATCCGGCTTTCACTTTTTAAACATCAGGTTAATCAAGATATAGACATTTATATGCTGTATCAATTTGGGTTTTAACCGCAAATTTTTTATCCTTTTCCACCCTAAAGCTTTCTCCTTCTTTATAGCTTTTCCATTCTGTTTCCTCCGGTAATAAAACAATCATCTCTCCTGAGATTATGGTCATTAACTCAACAGTAGATGTCCCAAAAGCATATTCACCGGGTGCCATAACACCAATTGTTGCCTTTCCCTCTTTAGTTTCAAAGCCAATTGATTTAACTTTACCATCAAAATATTCGTTAGTGCTTAACATTTTTTCAAAATTTAATTGATTTAAAAGGTATTAAAACATTATTCCCCTAAATTATATCTAAAATATTTATGCAAAAATAGACAATGTTTTACTAAATTATTAAATAATCGACCTGTTACATAACAAGCTTTTGAATGATTTAAAGCATTTAATATTTAAAAAACTTAGCTCAAACTTTTAGATTTTCATAAAACTTTTATACTATTATACTGCATTTTGAAAAAAAGTAACTCATGAAAAAGAAACCAAGCCTGATTCAGGCACTGATACCTATTGCATTTTTAATTATTTTACTGGCGGCAAATGTTTACATTTGGGGCGATGCAACGCTTGATGGCTCGAACCAACTGGCACTACTCACAGCAGGAGCATTAGCAGCAGCTATTGGCGGACGTTTGGGTTATAATTGGTCCGAAATGCGTGAACAAATTGTTAAAACCATTGACTCTGCCATGCCTGCAATTATAATTCTTTTACTGATTGGTGCACTATCCGGCACTTGGTTGATTAGCGGAGTAGTACCGGCTTTAATTTATTATGGATTGGATATTTTGCACCCTAAAATATTTTTGTTTGCCGCTGTAGTAATCAGTGGTGTTGTCTCATTAGCTACCGGCAGTTCATGGTCAACCATAGCAACAATTGGTGTAGCTCTTTTGGGCATTGGTGATGCAATGGGTATCGACAAACCCATCATTGCCGGTGCAATTATTTCGGGTGCGTATTTTGGAGATAAAATGTCTCCATTATCAGATACAACAAACTTAGCTCCGGCAATGGCAGGCACCGATCTTTTTACACACATCCGTTACATGATGTTTACAACAGTACCTTCCATGTCATTAACCCTGATAATATTTTTGATTATCGGTTTTAATTATAATTTTGATGTTCAAGGAGCGGGAGTTGATGTGGTTCAAGCAGCAATAGCTGATACATTTCATATTACACCCTGGTTGTTTTTAGTTCCTGCAATTTTATTTATTATTATACTGAATAAAGTACTTCCTTTGCCGTCTTTAGCAGCCGGTGTAGTACTGGGAGGAATTTTTGCCGTAATTTTTCAACCGCATATTATCGTACAATTATCAAATATCAATGAAAATTACCTTAAAGCATCTTATGTTGCAGTAATGGAAGCCATGTATGGCAGTGTTTCCATTGTTACAAAAGATCAAGCCATTAACGATTTGTTTTCATCAGGAGGAATGGCGGGTATGTTAAATACCATTTGGTTAATTCTTTCAGCGATGATTTTTGGTGGAATAATGCAATCAACCGGTATGTTGGTAAAAATTACCCAATCGGTAATTAAATTGGTGAAATCTGATGCATCATTGATTACATCAACCGCTGCATCTTCTATTTTTTTCAATATTACAGCATCCGATCAATACATATCAATAGTTGTACCCGGAGAAATGTACAAAGAAGCCTTTGAAAAACGCAGATTAAAACCCGAAGTATTAAGCCGCACACTTGAAGATGCGGGTACAGTTACATCAGTGCTCATCCCATGGAATACCGGAGGGGCTACTCAAGCAAGGGTTTTAGGAGTGGCAACCGGAGACTATGTAATATATGCCTTTTTTAATTTGATTAGTCCGGTTATGACCGTTATTTTTGCGTATTTTAATATTAAAATTAGAAGATTTAAAAAACTAAAAAATGACTAAACAAGCCGTTTCATTGGTTTTAGCAAGTGGTGGTGCGCGTGGAATTGCACACATTGGCGTTATTGAAGAATTGGAAAGACAAAACTTTGAAATCAAAGCTATCTCCGGTACTTCAATGGGTGCTATTGTGGGTGGTATATATGCAGCCGGTTACTTGCAAGAATACAAAGAATGGTTACTTAAATTAGATAAATTAGATGTTTTTCGTTTAATGGACTTTACTTTAAGCAGCCACGGCTTTATTAAAGGAATGCGTATTTTCGACGAAATTGAACCTTTTCTTGGCAATCTTTCTATTGAGGAATTGCCTATATCATTTTCTGCTGTTGCAGTTGACTTAATACGTCAAGAAGAAGTGGTTTTTCGTAGTGGTAAATTAAAAGACGCTTTACGCGCATCTGTTTCAATACCGAATGTATTAGAACCTTACAGGCTTGATGGTCAAATACTTATTGATGGAGGGATTTTAAACCCTATTCCTCTAAATCGTGTAGAACATCAAGAAGATAATTTATTAATTGCTGTTGACTTAAATGCACTGGACAACAATCAGCCGGCTTTGAAAAGAAGGCAAAAAACACATAAAAAAAAGAAAAAAGAAATAAAATCATTATTAAAAAGAATTGAATTTAAAGAACAATGGGACAGACTTTTTCCAAAAGAAAAAAAGGAAGAAGAAGAATTTAAAATAGGCTATTTTGATATTATGGACAGTTCTTTTGACATGATGCAAAATCAAATCAGCAAATTTAGTATCGAAAAATATCCCCCGGATATTTTAGTCAGTATCTCAAAAACAGTTTGTGGTACTTTTGATTTTCATCTTGCCCAAGAATTAATAGATTTTGGAAAAGAAAAATTTAATAAAAGTTTGATTGAATACGATGAAGAAATTATTAATAAATACCTTAAATCTGTAAAAAAATAAAACTCATAAAATAAATAATGCCATGCAACAAAAATTTATTATTCTGATAATCAACATGCTAATTTTCTCACAAGCATTTGCTCAAATTGAAATTGATACTACAAAAAAAAGCGAAAATCCAAATTCGGGCATAATCATTCAAAACGATACACTGATACAAAGCGATACAAGCCTTGTGGTAATAGATTCGGCATACATAAAACTGCAAGAATTTATTAGAGATTCATTAATTGCCCGTGAAAAATTTATTAAAGATTCAATATACCGAAGAAAGTTAATCTTAGACTCAGTAACTTTCTTAAAGCAAAATTTACCCAAACTTATTGAAGCAGTTATAAAATCAACAAAAGAAGAAATCATTATTTATACCGAACCGGTTTATATTATTGGCGACTCAGCATTAAGCGATTTCTCTTACCGCATTTTATTACAAAAAATTGATGCACCCTATGCGCCTTGGAAAGAAGAAATTAAACTTTCTGAAAAATCTTTTAAAATAAAAATTGATACCATCAATAAGCAAATTACTAAGCTGCACTTAGATAGAAATACTTATATCTTTAATTACGATAATAAAAACAAAGCTGTTGTAATAACCGGGCGAAGTACAATTATCAGAAAGGCAAATGGAAATATATACAAAATACCTATTGATTCGGTATTTTTTGACCGAAATAACAGGGTGAAAATCATAAAAAAATACACACGCGTATATCAAGCAACAAAAGATTACAAAAAAGGAGCTTTACTCTATACTGATATTAACAAACTTAAAGAGTTTAGATATTTCCCGGGTGGTGAACTTTCCTTTTACAAGTTAATTAGCTATTGCGGACGCAGTACCGGTAAAGAAAAAAATTCTGTATGCCATACGCTTACTTATTCAATTTGCAAAGAAGGAAAAAAATTTACCATAGTTAAGAAAAATGAACCCGAAAATGTATATTCTGACGGGACTTTTGTTTTTGAGTACGATGATAATTTTAATTTAAAAAGTATGGAGTTTAACAATGCAAATCACTCATTAAATCGTAACTGCATTGTTGAACTTAACCAAAATGGATACGTAAGTCGCTATTTGTACCGGAAAAACGGAATAATTAATAAAACCATTGTCATAAAATACAATGACGACCCTGATGCAAAAGACAAAGTAGAAATGATGGCATATTTTTTTGAAGAAGATGGGATTAGTTATTTCCAAAAAAACTTGAACAACGGAAAAACCCGTAAGCGCGATAAGCTAACCATGAAGTGGGGACCTTGGAAGTGATAAAATTACGCACTTACAAATAAAGTGTTAAATCTAGTGTTATATCAAGTATGTTGTGTCGTATAAGTTGAAGCTATTTTTGTGTAGAACAAGGCAAAAATTTTCAGTATAGCAGTAGTTATGGTCAAAATTCAGAACAACTGACCCAATGGGAATAGAAATGAACCCTGAAAAATAAATTTTACGAAGTAAAAATCTGCGTAAATCCAATTAATCTGTGGATAAAAAAGGTTTGTATCCCACACCTATCTTTGGTGCAAAAGAGGATTCATTCTTAAATCCAATCTGACATACCATTTCACACTGATTATCAACACTATAAAAACACACGAGTCAGTTATTCTAAATTTAGCGGTATCGCCCAGACTTTCTCAATCAACAGCTCAAAACTTAAGACTAAAAAAGCCTGTTCTGACTATCAGAACAGGCTTTTTTAACAATTTAATTCATTATTCATCCTTATTTTTTTCCGGTTTAGCTTTCTTAAAGCTAAGCCCAACAATAGCAAGTAACAACAACACTACTAAAATTGAGCTGCCCATTGCAATATTCTTGCTTATATGATAAGTTTTCGGCTCAAAACGGAACTCAATTTCATGAACACCCTCCGGTATAACCAAAGCACGTAAAATATAATTAACACGTAAATGATCTACTGGAAAACCGTCAATAAAAGCATTCCAACCTTTATCATAATAAATTTCTGAAAATACAGCCAAACGTTTTTTCGGAGTATATGCTTTATATTTCAAGTAATTGGGTTCATATTTTACCAATTCAATATAGCCGGTATCCAATGAGAAAAATTCTTTGGGTAAATCTTTTACCTGATTTTCAAATCGCTTATCAATAATCGCAGTTTTTGCCGGATTAAAAGTTGCCAAAGCAGCAATTTCTTCATCAGCATTATTTACCAACTCATAATCATCAACAAACCATGCATGACCCAATGCCTGCCAGTTCAACTCCACTTCCTTTGGCGAAAAAATTACATATTTGGTATTCAGCATATTAATAATATTTGTTTTACTGAATAAACCTGCTAAATTCCCCGTAGTATCACTTTGGCGTGCTTGAGCTACCGCCTGAACTTCAAATCCAAGGTAACGGTCAATTATATCCTGATATCTGCGCAGTTTTGCACCGTGATAACCACCAATTGATTTATGATAATACGGTGTATAGCCATCATTAATCGGACTGTGTAAATAGCTCAATACTCTGAAATCAGGGTCGGCATCTTTTAAAATAACCTCATCTGCAGGCGTTTTTGGAAACTCATTACGAACAAAACTTTTCTTACGAAACATATCTTCGTTTAAATAACGCTTATCCACCGTCCACATATCCGCTAAAATAAGAATTGCCAAAGCTGCCAACAAGTGTGTTTCCTTTATGGCTTTTACCGATGAATATCCCCATAAAGCTGCTGCTGCCAAAATAATAAAAAAGGAACTACGAATGGCATCGGCTTTAAAAATGTTCATGCGTGCACTTTTCAAGCCTTCAATATATAAGTTTAATTGTTGAGCTGCTTGAGCCGATTCCGATTTTTGTGCATCAAAACGTGCAATTTCAGCATTACTTAAAAAATTAAAAAAAGCATCAGGTATCAAATAAAAAATCAAACTTAATCCTGCTGTGATACCTAATGATATATAAAACCACTTTTTATTTTTTGCAATAAACCCTCTATCGTCCATTACTTCTTTTAAAACCATCATTGCCAAAAGCGGAACGGCAAAACTTGTAATGACCAATGCCATGGATACCGTGCGAAACTTGTTGTACATGGGCACATAATAATAGAAAATATCGGTAAACCACTCTAAATTTTTACCCCACGAAAGCAAAATACCCAACAAAGCTGCAGCAAAAAGCCACCATTTAACACTTCCTTTAATGGTAAACAAACCAAAAACAAACAAAAAGATTAAAATTGCACCCAAATAAACAGGTCCCGAAGTAAATGGTTGATTTCCAAAATACGACGACGACTTAGCAACATACTCAACAAATTGCGGATTTACATCTTCTAAAACATCCATATTAGCACCAATAGGAGCACTTGCACCACCCTTGGCGTTTGGAATCAATAAAGTAAGGGTCTCATCTTTACCGTAACTCCAGGCAAGCGCATAATCTTTATCCAAACCGCTCGATTTGTTATGCATATTATCAGTAAGTTCCGATTTTCCGCGAATACTTTCTTTACCATACTCATAGGTAGTAGCCAAACCCGTAATATTCGGTAAAATAGCCAATACCGCAGCCACAGCAAGTACCACAGAAGCTTTAAAGAAATCTTTAAACTTTTTCTCAATAATGGCATAAACAAATTGTGTTAAAATTAACAACACAATCATCAAAGCCAGATAGTAGATAATTTGAATATGATTGGTTGATATTTCCACACCAAGCGCAAAAGCAGTAATTATTCCGCCCCATAAATATTTTCCGCGATAAGCCATCAACACTCCGGCAATAACCGGCGCCATATAAGCAATAGCATAAGTTTTGGTAATATGTCCGGCAGCAATAATAATAATATTGTACGAAGCCAAGCCAAAAGCCATTCCGCCCAAAATACTTTGCCAATGATTAAAACGCAAGCTCAGCAACAACAAATAAAATCCAAACATATAAATAAACAGAATAGCAACCGTTGTGTATGGCAATCCCAGACGCAAAAAACGTTGAATATACAAGTAGATATTATTGGTTTCGCCAATATAAATTTGATAAGCGGGCATTCCGCCAAACATGGAGTTCGTCCATTGCGAATACCTACCGGTTTCGTCATGATATTGTGCTAATTCATGCGAAATTCCTTTGGCATGAATATTATCCATTTGCGGCAAAACCTTGCCTTCCAATACCGGATTAAAATAAATAAAACTCAATGCAATAAAAAACACAATTGCAACAAGAAAAGGCAATGCTTTTTTAAAAATATCCTTATAATTTTCCATTACAGTTAATAATTAGTTTCACTTTTATATAATTTGGGCAGTTACGGGCTTTCCGCTTGTAGTTGCACTTGGCAAAAACCGTAAAACATCGTCAAAAAAGTAGCTCTGTTCCGCCGCTCTTTTTTGCCGTGTTTATACTGGTTTTTGCTAAGTACAAGCTACCACTTCAATCCCTACTGCAAGCTCGCATTATCTGCAAACGCTATTTTATTTTTTCACACACACGTTCAACACCCATTTCAAAAATCCCCAATACTCCACATTAAACCATTAAACCATTATATCATTAAATCATTATATCATTAAACCATTATATCATTAAACCATTAAATCATTTCCAAATCCCTCAACAATTTCTTAAAACTCACCAAATCATCAACAATTTCCGAAAGCTTATCCACAGGTACACGGTCTTGTTTCATACTATCGCGATAACGTAAAGTTACCGTATTATCTTCCAATGTTTGATGGTCAATCGTTAAACAAAAAGGAGTACCAATGGCATCGTGCCTGCGATACCGTTTTCCAATAGAATCCTTTTCATCATATTGACAATTAAAATCAAATTTCAGTTCGTTCATTATTTCGCGTGCTTTTTCCGGTAAACCGTCTTTACGCACCAAAGGCAATATGGCAGCTTTTACAGGAGCCAATTGCGGCGGAATACGTAAAACCACACGACTATCCGTACTTCCATCGTCTTTTTTAATGGTTTCCTCAGTATATGCCGCCGAAAGAACCGCCAAAAACATACGGTCTAAACCAATCGAAGTTTCCACTACATACGGCACATACGACTCTTTGCTTTCATTATCGTAATACCTGATTTTTTTACCCGATTCTTTTTCGTGACTGCTTAAATCAAAATCCGTACGCGAATGAATACCTTCCAACTCTTTAAATCCAAACGGAAATTCAAATTCAATATCGGCAGCAGCATTGGCGTAATGAGCTAATTTATCATGGTCGTGAAAACGATATTTATCATCACCCAAGCCCAAGGCTTTATGCCATTTCATACGAGTATTTTTCCAATGCTCATACCATTTCATTTCCTCACCGGGTTTTACAAAAAATTGCATTTCCATTTGCTCAAACTCACGCATACGGAAAATAAATTGGCGCGCCACAATTTCGTTTCGGAAAGCCTTACCTATTTGAGCAATCCCAAAAGGTAATTTCATGCGCCCGGTTTTTTGAACATTCAAATAATTAACAAAAATACCCTGTGCCGTTTCCGGACGTAAATAAATACTGTTTGCACCTTCACTTACCGAACCCAGTTTGGTTTCAAACATCAAATTAAATTGCCGGACATCCGTCCAATTGCGCGAACCCGATACCGGATCGGTAATATCATAATCCAAAATAATTTGTTTAAGCTCTTCTGTATTAGCGTTCTCTAACTGAATGCGTACAAATGGATCATCACAATCCAGCAATAAATATTTTGTGTGTTTTGAAGCAATGGCTTCCATTAAAGTGGTTTTTCCACTTCCCATTTCTCCTTCAAATAAGATAACTTTTGTTTTTAAAGAATCAAAAATTTCCGGTATAATAGTATTTATATTATTCAAAGTGTATTCTATACTTTTTTTCATTTAAAAAGAATATTAAAAAATATTTTGAATACAAATTTACAATACTTACAGCTGGCTAAAAAATATTATTTTAGCAAAAAATATTTTTATGTTAATCAAAGCTTATTTTTCTGAGGATATTGCTCACCTTTCCTATTTGTTAATCGGTAAAAGTGGAATTTTTGTTATTGACCCGCAAAGAGATATAAGAGTTTATGAAAAAGAAATCAAACAAAGAGATCTTCCTGTCAAAGGGATTTTACTTACACATCCACATGCTGATTTCATCAGTGGCCACCGTGAAATGCAAGAAAAATATCAAGCCCCTGTCTATGCACACAAAAATGCTCCCTATCACACACCTGTAACTTCCATAAGAGAAGGAGATAAGCTGGAATTGGATCATATAAAAATCGATATACTTGATACACCGGGACATACTCCTTTTTGTAATTCGTTTGTAATAACCGATTATTCACGTGGAGACCGGCCTGTAGCAGTTTTTACAGGTGATAGTCTGTTTGTGGGAGATGTTGGGCGCCCCGATCTTTTCCCTGCCCAAAAAGAAGAATTAGCTGGCAAATTGTATGAATCGATTTTTGATAAACTATTGAAACTGAATGATTTTGTGGCAGTCTATCCGGCACATGCCTCGGGCTCTCTCTGCGGAAAAAACTTATCCGAAAAAAGAGCCACAACAATAGGATA
>JAKIUH010000080.1 GCA_021647685.1 Bacteroidales bacterium | reverse complement strand
CTACTTTTTTTTTTTCAGCTTCGCTGTATTATTCTTCTTCTCCTTTACCTTCTTGTTTATCATAGTTTGTGTCTGTTAGTGCTTTAAGTATTTCCGGGTGTGCCCCTTCGCTGTAATCGTTTTTAAAATTATAAATGAGCATGGATTATTTTTTTGATTTGGACAGCAAATATAAATTAAATCACACAACCGTTTGATATTTTTAGTATAAAAACTGCTTTGTTGTTTTCAAAAAAGCGAAACATTTCCGTATTCATTAAAGACATAATTTTGTGATATTCACCTACAATTATAGTACTCATACTGTTTGTTTCAATTTTTAAATTTTTTTGCCGGTAAATATTTTCCAAAAAATGATTTACCTCTTCAGGATATTTATCGGCAAAAGGGTATAAGCTGATTTCTAATGAAATGGTCATTTTTTATTTGTTTGATGTTGAATATGTGATGAAATCTTGAATATTTAATTACCATATTTTCTGAACCACTCCTGCAATAAATGCTCCTTTGTTTAGTTTTTCATCTTCCGAATATTTTTCATCGCAGAAAACAGTGTTTTCAATAATAACCGCTGCTCTGAGCACAGGATTCCCAAATTTTGAAAATTGTTCTTGCAATTTGGTTTTATTTAAAAAATTGGCATTTTTATAGACTATGTCCTCCTTTTTATCCTTCCAAAATTCAGATGTTTCGTTTAGTCCGGCACAAATAAAATATCCTCTCGGCTTTAATATCCGGTAAATTTCATCAAAAGCTTTTTGTTGATTTCCGGTAAATTCTAAAGAGGTAATGGCTATAATGTTTTCAACAGATTCGTTTTCTATGCTTAGGTTCAAAGCATCTCCTTGGAAAAAATACGTATTTTTCATGTTCTTCGATTTTGCAACAGCAAGCATTTTATCCGATATATCCATTGCCTTTACCGAAAAACCTTTTTGAACAAAAAACTCCGTCCAATGTCCTGTTCCACAGCCAATTTCAAGAATCTCTTTTATTGATAAATTCTTTAAAAATTTTTCGATAATCGCTTTTTCGAGTTCGTCTATTTTTTTTCCGAAATCCGATTGGTAATAATCATCGTATTGATGAGCTACAGTTCCAAAATCAAAAGTATTCTGCATCATTATCGTCCAATATCATTATAGTCGGGTAATTCTTCAATATCCATATCTTTTGCATCATCCGGAAAATCAGCGGGAGGCGGTGTTCTTGCTTCAAATTTTAGACGCGGTAATATGGTGGGAGCAAATTCTTTAAAGGGTTTATAAAACAAGGTAATGGATTTTTCATTATCTGGAATAATGTGTACGTTTTGATCAATTCTATCAACAAATAAAAGAAAAACACTAATGATAAATGCGTATTTAACACCTCCGAAAAATGCACCAAGTACTCGTGTTGAAATTGGTTTAGGCACAGATTCTACTTGTTTTTGTACAATACGGGCAGTCCAATCCGCACCAAAAATAATAAAACCAAACATCAGGGCAAAAACCACTACAGGAAAATTAGGCAGTGCCACTACTGATTTATCCATTACCATGTAATAGATAGACATGGAAACTTTAGAGCCTACAAATACTCCGGCAAGCAAAACAAAAAGTGCAATTGTTTGAACAATAAAACCTTGCATATATCCTTTGTAGAAACTCCAAAGCATAATTCCTGCAATAATAAAATCGAAAATACTTATATGCTTATCAATATAAACATCCATTGCTGATTAATTAAGGTTTAAATTGCCGGTTTAAATTTTTTTAACAATTTACCAAACTATAATTTCTAATTTTTAAGTGTAAAAATATAAATAAACTTTGATTTTTTAATATTTTCTTTAAAAAAACAATTCCTGTATGAATTTTAATGAGTATTTTTAACCCGCATTATTATGCTTTGCATAAGAAAAGTTCAAGGAATTAGCTTTATGCAGAACTAAGGCATCGAAACCGGAAGGAATACTATTGTATTTCGAGGGCTTTGTAACTAAAAGCGGTGAATAATGTGGGTTAACTTTGTTCACAAAATCAATACTAAATTATGGCACTAATACACTCTATAATATCCTGGGCAACCATTAAAAGGATGAATCAAATTGAATTGTTTGAAAAATATCCTGAAAATGTTCAGTACGAGCAACTTTACGGACTTTTAAAAGCTGCACAAAATACAGAATTTGGTAAAAAGTACGATTTTTCGTCCATAAAAAATTATGAGGAATACCGTAAACGTGTACCTATTCGTAATTACGATGATTTTACCGAATATATTGAACGCATACGTAAAGGAGAACAAAATATTTTGTGGCCTACCGAAATAGAATGGTTTGCCAAATCATCAGGAACTACTGCCGATAAAAGCAAATTTATACCGGTAAGTAAAGAGTCATTGGAAGATTGTCATTTCAGGGGCGGGCGCGATGTAATTGCGCTTTACACTACCAATTTTCCCGGATACAGTATTTTTACAGGTAAAGCCTTGGTAATTGGTGGCAGTCAACAAATTAATAAATATGAAAATGAGCTTTACTATGGTGATTTATCAGCTGTTTTGATTGAAAACCTGCCTTTTTGGGTACGAATGTTGCAAACGCCCGAGAAAAAAATTGCTTTAATGGATGAATGTGAACAAAAAATTAAGCTGATGGCAAAATCAATCATTGTCGAAAATGTTACCAATATCTCCGGTGTACCTTCATGGACATTGGTTTTACTTAAACGGATTTTAGAAATTACCGGAAAAAATAATCTTTTAGAAGTTTGGCCCAATTTAGAGCTTTTTGTTCACGGAGGAGTGAGTTTTACTCCTTATCGCGAACAATTTAAAAAAATAATTCCTTCGGACAATATGAATTATTTAGAAACTTATAATGCTTCGGAAGGTTTTTTTGCCATTCAAGATTATCCCGATTCAAACGGAATGTTGCTGATGTTGGATTATGGTATTTTTTACGAGTTTCTTCCTATGGAAGAATACGATAAAGAAAACCCTAAAACCGTAACTTTAGAAGATGTTGAATTGGATAAAAATTATGCGCTGATTATATCAACCAACGGCGGCTTGTGGCGATACATGATTGGCGATACCGTAAAATTTACTTCAAAATATCCTTTCCGGATTAAAATTACCGGACGCACCAAACATTTTATTAATGCATTTGGCGAAGAATTAATTATTGATAATGCCGAAACTGCCCTCAAAAAAGCATGTGAACGTACCGGTGCCGAAATAAAAGAATACACGGCAGCTCCTATTTTTATGAACGAAAATCGTAACGGCGGACATCAATGGTTGTTTGAATTTTCTAAAATGCCGGATAATTTAGAACATTTTGCCGAAATTTTAGACAATACCTTAAAATCGGTTAATTCCGATTACGAAGCAAAACGTTACAAAGATATTTCTCTGGCTTTTCCCAAGATTGAAATTGCGCGCGAAGGTTTATTTTATGACTGGATGAAAGAGCGGGGAAAGTTAGGAGGACAGAATAAAGTACCGCGCTTGGCAAATCATCGTGAATATATTGAACGCTTGTTGGAGTTAAACAATCTTAAAAAATCCTGATTATGAACAAAACAGCCTTGTTTCTTACTTTATTCCTGTTCTTATTTTCTTGCCAAAAGCAGGTGGAAGTTCCTGAAATCTCCATTATTCCTAAACCGGTTCATCTTAAAAAAGAAAATTCTTATTTTAAGGTCAATAAAAATACGCAGATATATATCGATACAAATTCTGCAAGCTTAAAAAATATTGCCGGATTTTTGGTTGCATCCTTTAAAAAAGCAAGCGGTTTTGAACCGGAAATTGTTTCTGTAAATGATTTATCTCAAAAAAATAATTTTATAACATTTAAACTAAGCAAGCAAAAGCTAAAAAATACTGAAGCCTATACATTAAAAGTTGATAAAAAAGGAATAATTGTGGAAGCCGAAACACCTGTAGGTTTGTTTTATGGATTACAAACAATTTACCAATTAATGCCTCCTGAAATCTTTTCCGAAGGAAACCTTAAACTTCCTTTTGCCATTCAAGCAGTTTCCATTATTGATTATCCGCGCTTTTCATATCGAGGAATGCATCTTGATGTATCGCGCCATTTTTTTTCGAAGGAATTTATCAAAAAATACATTGATTTAATTGCTTTGCATAAGATGAATACCTTTCATTGGCACTTGGTAGATGATCAAGGCTGGCGAGTTGAAATAAAAAAATACCCGAAACTTACTGAAATAGGTGCTTGGCGTGTAAACAGAAATAATGTTAGTTGGCGGGAAAGACCACCAGCCCGACCGGGAGAAAAAGCAACCTATGGCGGATTTTATACTCAGGATGATATTCGTGAAATTGTTAAATATGCTCAAGACAGATATATTACCATAATTCCCGAGATAGAAATGCCCGCTCATGTACTCTCGGCAATAGCCGCTTATCCGTATTTATCCTGTACCGGTGATTCCATTAGTGTACCCACAGGTGGAATTTATCAAGTAAATGCAATTTATTGTGCCGGAAGGGAAACTACCTTTGAATTTTTAGAAAATGTTTTAAGCGAAGTAATGGAATTGTTTCCTTCACATTATATTCATATTGGAGGTGATGAAGCCAATAAAGAGCCTTGGAAGAAGTGTAGCTATTGCCAAAAACGAATTAAAAACGAAGGCTTAAAAAATGTGGAAGAACTGCAATCTTATTTCATAAAGCGCATCGAAAAGTTTTTAATTGCACACGGCAGAGAACTTATCGGTTGGGACGAAATTTTGGAAGGCGGATTGGCACCCGAAGCAACAGTAATGTCGTGGCGGGGTATTGCCGGCGGAATTACAGCAGCCCAACAAG
Organism: Bacteroidales bacterium; assembly: GCA_021647685.1. GTDB lineage: Bacteria > Bacteroidota > Bacteroidia > Bacteroidales > NBLH01 > NBLH01. Next base: position 7,875 of record JAKIUH010000080.1, on the reverse strand, counting down.
GACACGATGTAATAATGACTCCCGGAGAATATTGCTATTTTAATCATTATCAGGGAGATCCGCGTATCGAGCCTGAAGCTAACCGGGGTTACACAACATTAAAAAAAGTATATGCTTACGAACCTGTTCCGAAAAAATTAAATGAGGAGGAAGGCAAGCATATATTAGGTGCACAAGCAAATGTTTGGACAGAGTTCATTTTAAGTCCGGAGCATGTTGAGTATATGGTTTTACCGCGTATGGCTGCATTGGCAGAAGTAGTTTGGTCACCAAAAGACAGCCTTAATTGGGATGATTTTAATAAGCGCGTGCAAACCCAGTTTAAACGATACGAGTGTTTGGGTTTAAATTATTCAAAAGGTACAACGGTAATTGAAATAAAACCCGTTTTGTATCAAGATACAATGAAAGTAGAATTGTATAATGAACGCTATCATCCTGAAATTCATTATACTTTGGACGGAACGGAACCTACGGTTAATTCGGATAGATACCAACAGCCCATTAATGTCAGCAAAACATTAATCCTTAAAGCTGCACTGTTTGAAAACGGTAAAATGATTGGTTTATCTACCGAACGGCTGATAGCAAAACACAAAGCATTGGGTGCAAAAGTACACTATTTAAGCCCTTATAAAAAATATACGGCAAACGACAGTTTGACGCTAAGCGATGGAATGACCGGTAGTTATTTTTACAATGATGGTTTTTGGCAAGGCTTTTACGGAACAGATATGGAAGTGGTATTAACTTTCCCTGAGAAATTAGAATTTACCAAATTATCCGTTGGATTTTTTCAAAAACAGTCCTCATGGATATTTTTACCTAAATCGGTTGCATTTTATGTTTCGGATGATGGTGAAAACTTTTCATTACTTGGTGAAATAGAGAATGATATTTCACCAAAAGAAAAAGGAGTTATTATTAAGCGCTTTGTCTTAGAAACCGGAATTCAAAAAGCAAAATATTTGAAAGTGAAAGCCAATGCGCTGATTAACTGCCCCGAATGGCATCGTGGTGCAGGAAATAAGGCTTGGGTTTTTGCCGATGAAATTACAGTAGATTAAGTAAAATTTATGAAATTTTCAAAGAGTTGTTAAGTTTGTATCAAAACCTAAAAAAAAATGTAATATGGCTAAGGACTGGAAAGAACGTTTAGGAATGGTTTATTCAACAAATCCTGATTTTGAATACGAATATGATAAAGAAGAAGAGCAAGAAACTTTGCTGCCACAACAACAAAATTTAAAAGTAAGCCTTGATAAAAAAGGGCGTAAAGGAAAATCGGTTACTTTAATTAGTGGCTTTGTTGGTACTGATGATGATTTAAAAGTACTGGCTAAAATATTAAAAACCAAGTGCGGTGTTGGAGGGTCCGCAAAAGCAGGAGAAATTCTTATTCAAGGTGATTTTCGCGATAAAATTATAGAAATTCTTAAAAAAGAAGGCTATAAGGTGAAGCGAGTGGGGGGATAAGGTTTTGAAATTTAGTTTTTTAAGACAACTCCTACAAACTGAATGACAAATGGGATGGTCATTAAAAATATCAAAATCCCTAAAATAAGAGCAATCCATGCCATATTATCTCCGCGATAAGTATCTTTATTGCGATTAATCAGCCTTAAAGACTGAATTGCAATACTCATAGTAAAAATGCTCATCCCGAAACTAAGAAAAGTACCTGCTATCAGCACCCATTTCAAATGTGCAAAAAGGATGGAAACCATTATCACAATTCCCGCCAATGCAGCATTTAAAGCATGTTTTGCTTTTGGATGAAGTGTTTTGTTGCTCATAAAATTGCTAATTAAAATTGTAAAATTAAAATAATTTTATGGATATACCTTAAATTTTCAGTAGAATATAGTTTGCGGATTTAAGGGGCATTACAAAATCATTATCCCTGCCATAAAACGTTCTTTATCACCTCTTCTTGCCGAAAAAAACAAATCATTTTCGGCAAAAGAACACAAACCCGAAATTTCAATATTTTCCCTTTTCAATCCCATTTCTAATAATTGTTCTTTATTTGCCGCCCATAAATCCAAATAATATTTTCCTTTTTCTTTTCCTTTGGAAAAGAATTTCTCAAAATTATCAATATGCATTTTGAATTGATTATAAACAAAATCATCTACTTCATAATTTGCACTACCTACCGAAGGTCCTATTCCTGCAATAATATTTTCCGGTTTACAGCCAAATTCAAGGCTCATTTTTTCAATGGTTTTTTGTGCAATTTTTTTATAAGTACCTCGCCAACCCGCATGAGCCACACCAATAGCTTTTTGCTCAGGCTCATAAAATAAAAGAGGAACGCAATCGCCTGCCATTGCCGTAAGGCAAATTCCTTTTTCTAGTGTAATCATGGCATCATTGTCTTTTATTGCAGTGGCATAATTGTAAACTCCCTTTCCTTTATCCGAAGCACTTATGCTTGTACATTTTGTTCCGTGTACTTGTTGTTGAAAAACAAAATTATTGATATCAATACCTAAGGTGCTCGCTAACTTTTTACGGTTTTCAATTACCGTTTGTTGATTAATAGCAGTAAACAGGCTCATATTACCAAAGTGCTTTGTGCTTACAAAGTGCAGAATAGCCTGTTTTTGCGGAAAAAGTTTAAATTGAAAATACTTTTGTTTATTCATCGTATAAAATGTATTTTTTTTCATTACAACTTGTTGAACTACGTACATAAAATTTGTCGAATATAAAAAAAAACTTCATCTTTGTATTTTAATTTAAATTAAATAAAAATAAGCAAGTTGGGTTTCAATTGATTATTATTAAATTGTTACCGGATAAATTATTTTATTCAAAAAAACAATACAGATATGGAGATTTCTATAAATCAGGTGCTCGATGCATTAAAAAAAGTACAATACCCTGAAAAAAATCAGGATATTGTATCTTTAAAGATGGTAGAAGCCATTAAAATTGAAGGAAAATCAATCAGCTTTTCGGTTTTTTTACCTTCTTTTAACAGCCCTTTTAAAAAATCAATAGAAAAAGCTTGTAAAAAAGCTATTCAAGATGCGTTTGGGGAGGATGTTGAAGTAAAAGCTACGGTTAACGCAAAAGTTACTGTTGGACGTGTGGATAAAACCGTAGAACATCAGAACACCTTACAAGGAGTAAAAAATATTATTGCCATAGCATCCGGAAAAGGCGGAGTAGGCAAATCTACCGTATCGGTAAACCTAGCCATTTCATTAGCCAAATTAGGAATGCGTGTTGGTATATTGGATGCCGATATTTATGGACCTTCACTACCTAAGATGTTTGGAGTTGAAAAAACAGTACCCGGGATAAAAAAAGTAGCCGGTAAAGACCGTATTCTTCCTGTAGAAAAATTTGGTGTAAAAATGTTATCCATTGGTTTTTTTATTAAACCCGATGATGCATTAATTTGGCGTGGAGCTATGGCAACCGGAGCTTTAAAGCAATTAATTAATGATGGATTATGGGGTGAGTTAGATTATTTATTAATCGACCTTCCTCCCGGAACCAGTGATATCCATTTAACGATGGTACAAACTGTTCCTGTTACTGCAGCCATTATTGTCAGTACTCCTCAAGAGGTTGCATTAGCCGATGCGCGAAGAGGTATCGGTATGTTTCAAGCCGACAAAATTGAAGTTCCTGTTATCGGCTTAATTGAAAATATGGCATGGTTTACTCCTGCTGAATTACCCGAGAATAAATATTATATTTTTGGCAAAGAGGGTGTGAAAAAATTGGCAGAAGAAAAAAATATTCCGCTTCTGGGACAAATTCCTTTGGTACAGTCTATACGTGAAAGTGGTGATATTGGCACTCCTTCTGCATTGGAAGATACTCCGCTGGGTAAAGCATTTTTAGATTTGGCTGAAAATGTTGCAGAAAAAGTGGAAGAAAGAAACAAAACGCTTGCACCAACTGCAAAAGTTGAGATTGATCCAAATGCCGGTTGTGCAACTAATTAATAAGTAATACTAATACGTTTGGCGAGATATTGTACGGAAACGTAAAATATCGGCCAAACGCTTTTTAAAAAAATATGGAAGAAAAAGCCAACAACAATTTGAAAGAGCGAATTTATCAGGCTATTGACAGTGTGCGCCCTTATTTGCAAACGGATGGGGGAGACATTACATTTGTAGAATTGACTGATGATAATGTGGTTAAAGTAAGGTTGTTGGGAGCTTGTTATGCTTGCCCGATGAGTTTTCAAACCCTGAAACTTGGTGTTGAAAAAGCAATACAGAGTGCTGCCCCTGAGATTAAAAAAGTTATTGCCATTGATGGCGAACTCCCACAGTAAAATTTTTACTTTTTTTTCGCGATATTTGTATTGAAAATCACATGCATTATCAGCTTGTGAAATTTGATAATTTGAAAGTACTTATTTAAAATCAAAATAAATTTTACTTTTATTTTGATATTTTCCTTTGTTTTTATTAGAATATTGTAATTTTGTCCGCTGTTTTCTAAATTATTTTATTATGAAGATTGCAGTGGTAGGTGCTACCGGAATGGTTGGCGCAGTAATGTTACAAGTTTTAGAAGAAAGAAATTTTCCTGTTGGAGAATTAATACCTGTTGCTTCGTTGAAATCAGTAGGTAAAGAAATTAGTTTTAAAAATAAAAAGTACAAAGTAGTTTCTTTGCAAGAAGCGGTAAGCAAAAAACCGGATATCGCTCTGTTTTCTGCAGGTGGTGATACTTCGCTTGAATGGGCTCCAAAATTTGCGGAAGCAGGTACTACTGTTGTTGATAATTCTTCGGCTTGGCGCATGGACAAAAGCAAAAAGTTGATTGTTCCCGAAATAAATGCAAATTTATTAACAAAAGAAGATAAAATTATAGCTAATCCAAACTGTTCAACCATTCAGATGTTAATGGTTTTAGCACCTTTGCATAAGCAATATGGGATAAAACGTGTTGTTGTTTCAACTTACCAATCAATTACCGGAACCGGAGTAAAAGCAGTACGGCAATTAGACAACGAGCGTTTAGGAAAAGAAGGAGAAAAAGCTTATCCGTATCCAATTGATATGAATTGCTTACCCCATTGCGATGTTTTCACCGAAAACGGATATACCAAAGAAGAAATGAAACTGGTAAATGAAACGCGTAAAATTCTTTCAGACGAAAATATTCGCTTAACAGCAACTGCTGTGCGTGTACCTGTTGTTGGCGGGCATTCCGAAGCGGTTAATTTAGAGTTTGAGCAGGATTTTGATTTGCAGGATCTTCGTAAATTACTTTCCGAAACACCGGGGGTGGTTGTTCAAGATGATATTGACCATAATGTTTACCCCATGCCGATTAGCGCTAAAAATAAAGACGAAGTTTTTGTGGGACGAATTCGTAGAGACTATTCAAATCCAAACAGTTTAAATTTATGGATTGTTGCCGATAACTTGCGCAAAGGAGCTGCAACCAATGCTGTACAAATAGCTGAGTATTTAATAGATAAAGAGCTTGTTTAATCCGAATCATTTATGATTTAATTGCATCTGAGAGTTTTGATGTAAAAGGGTGAGATTGCAATTTCAGAACAACTGACCCAATGGGAATAGAAATGAGTCCGGAAAAGTAAATTTTACGAAGTAAAAATCTGCATAAATTTTATAATCACATCATCGATGTGAAATAGCGATAAAAACAGCTATTCGGTATAATTCATTGCACCTCATACGAGGTGCAATAGTAGAATTTTAATTTATTGATTATCCTTATGCAGGCTCTACGAGCCTCAAAACCAAACTTCAGAACAATTGCCTCTATGGGATTTAAGATGACCCCATCACAAGAGCTTAGTACACACATTGACAAAATACTTTTTATTTAACTTATTTACAATGCCAAATAAGGACTCATATCTATGATTCCCTGACACCAAACGGTTTTTAATCCAATTTAATGACTTATTTAAAAGCACTTATGCTTAATTTTAACAGGCTGAAAGCCTTATTTATTCTAGCCCAATGGCAGCGCCTTGGGTAAAAAGTGAGAAATTTGAAATGTGTGCGCACTGTAAGTGCAATTTAATTCACCCTTTCAGGGCTCGGACTACTTTAAGAGTTGATTTCACCCAAGGCGTTGCCATTGGGTTAAGTTAACAAAGGCTTTCAGCCTAATAAGCATATAGGTGTTTTTATGAAAATTTGGGGCTCATCTTAAATCCCATTAGGTCAGTTGTTCTGAATTTCTTAAACGATACCTCAGGGCTTTTTAAAGTGAGTAATAAACCCAAAGTTGGGAGTATTGTAATTTGGCGCAGACGCAGCAATCTGGCAAAAGGACATGCAGGCATTTACGCCGGGCATATTGCCGGTAAACATTATTTTATTGAAGGAAATGTAAGTAATTCGGTTAAATTAAAGCATTATACCGATTATAATAATATTAGCAAAGATTTGTATTTACGCGGTTTTATAATTCCATAACCGTGAACTGTATAAAAAACAGAAACCATGAAAGAACAAATCATAAAAATATTAAAACAGCAAAGAGAGCAATTAACAGTGTTAGAACACCTAATTGGTAATCTTAAATCCGAATACCGGAAACTTAAAAATATTGATGACGATTTGCTTTTGCTCAATATCGAAAGCGATATAAGAGTGGCGGAAGCCAAAAGGCAAGCCGTTGAAATAAATATTAAAACCTTAGAATCCGTATTAATTTTTTAATGACAGAAAAAATGAAAAAAGAAGTAAAACATTTAAAACAAACCCCCGATTGGTTATATGCGATACGCAGATTTTTACAATTAGTAAATCGCCCTGTAAAACAACAAAAGTTGCGCGATTTGATTCTATTTATCCAAACAAAATTTGCAGCCGGCAAAAAGAAAAGCCCAACACCTTATATTGAGCTAATCAGGCGAATGCAAGACAGTATCGTAAACGCCGTAAACGGAAACCTGAGCAAAGAAAAAATCACGGTAAAAGCCCCGGCAATGTTTATCACCTTGCTAAAGCAAGCCAGCGCAAGCGTGGTAGTAAGCTGCAAAGCCGAAAAAGAAAAAATCAAAGGCAAAGCATTAAGCGGGACCGAAAAAAAAAGCCAAAAAAAACAGTAAGAACCAAGTGAGCAATATAAATGCAGAGTTTAACAAGCAGCTTGTTAAATATATCAAGGGAACTCATAAAGGAACTGATTTTGATTTAGGCTTACCAAGCAAAATATTATTAAACACAGGGCTTGAAGATTTTCCAATAAGATTAACTAAAAGGGTTTTAACTCAAAAAATCAAAAAACATAAGTTTGATATTCGATTACTGAAAGATTTACCTGAAAAAATTGCAAATCCGGTAATGATTTTTGATTCTAAAACAGATAAAAACACAAAAATATTAGTGGTTGGTGGTTTTGTTAAAAACGAGGGAATTTTAAGCGTTGTTTTATCGAAAGATAAGTATAAAAATTATGTAATAAACAAAATAAAGAGTCTTGGGGGTAGAGATGTTAAGCAATTATGGTATTACATAGAAAAAGGATTATTACGATACAGCAAAAAAAATAAAATCCTGAAACATTTACCCGAGGCTTTAATTGCCTCCGACAGTAAACATCAGGATTATGATGCAAAGATAAGAGAATATTTTAAATTATCAAAACCCGCAAAAAAACAAGATTTATCGGGTTTTGGTGCGGTTTCGTCTATGGAACTAAAAAACATGACTTTTAAAACCCTGCCTTTTACAGGCGATTGGGAAAAACTCATAGGTCATCCCTCTGTACCTTTTCACATAATGTTTTACGGCAAAGCAGGCAGCGGCAAAAGCACAATAAGCGTGCAGCTTGCACACTATTTGGCAAGTGCTCATAATATGAAAGTGCTTTTTGTAGCCAAAGAAGAAGGCATTAGCAGTACCACGC